>JBBQUQ010000030.1:0-32521 GCA_038212325.1 Bacteroidales bacterium | reverse complement strand
CCGAACATCCCGGGCGAGAGCGGCGTGAGGCCGCGGAAGCCCTTGGCGTTCAGCGACTCCGGCGTTTCCTTGAAGACCCAGAACTCGAACTCGCAGGCGAATTTTGCCGAGAAGCCGCGCTCGGCCGCACGCGCGATCACTGTCTTCAGCAACGCACGCGGGCACGCGGGGTGCGGCGCGCCTTCTGGCGTGACGAAATCGACGAGAAAAGCCGCGGTATCAGGCTCGTGCGGGATGACGCGGAACGTGCTCGTGTCGATGCGCGCATGGGTGTCGGGATAGCCCGTGGCCCAGCCGGTGACCTTGGCGTTGTCGTAGAGGACGTCGGTGATGTCCCATCCGAAGATGACGTCGCAAAATCCGAAGCCGGATTCGACCATGCCCCAGAATTTTTCGAGGCACACGTACTTGCCGCGCAAGACCCCGTCGATGTCGAAGCCGCCGACCTTGACCTTCTTGATGCCCCGCTCGTCGAAGAGCGCGCGAAGAGCCTTTGCGTCCATCCGACGTTTGTACGCGAATTGATCCGCGCGGACTACGGCCCGCCGAGCATGAAATCGCGGACGACCGGCATGTGTTGCATTCCCGATGCGGCCGAGTCGGAGGCAAGGACCGGTGCGACGTCGGCGAGTGGCGTGTACGCACGGCTATCGAAGACGAGCCCGGAATCGAAGGTCAAAGCCTCAATCTGCACGGGTATTTTGCGGGCATCGAGGTTCGCGCGCGCCAGGACCCAGTCGTAATGCTTGTTTCGTCCCGCGGTGGTGTCCCCGTTGCCGTTTTGATCCGCCGGGAATGGCGCCATCACCACGACCTCGGTGCCCAGCGTCACCAGCGCTTGCTCGATATCATCACCACCCTTGATGTGAACCTGCAGGACCTCGCAGAATCGGCCCTGCGCAGGGAACTTATTGCCGACAGCGCCGACCATGGATGTGTAATCCTGATGGAGGTAAAAACTGGTTACCTGCGGGCAATGGCAAACCTGGGCCTTACGAAAAAAGGTACCTATGAGGAAATTTTCAACTATGCGATTGGCGAAAGCCAGGAAACCGGATCAACCTTCAAACTGGCGTCGTTCCTTGTTGCTCTCAACGACCGGAAAATCGACCTCACAACACCCGTCAACTGTTCAGGTGGGATTACCTATTATTCCGGAAGAAAAATGGAAGACTCGCATCATGGACTTGGGGTGATCCCTGCGCTGCAGGTATTCGAAAAGTCGTCGAATGTGGGAACCTCCAGGATGGTCTATACCGCATATTCAGATTCAGCCCAGCAATATATTGACGGGCTATACCGCATAGGAATTAACCGGCCACTGGGACTGCAAATCGCAGGAGAAGGAAGGCCATACATCAAAACGACTAAAAGCAAATATTGGTCGGCGCTGTCATTGCCATGGATATCTATCGGTTACGAAATATCCCTGGCTCCTATTCACCTTCTTACACTTTACAATGCAGTAGCCAACAATGGAGTGATGGTTAAACCCCTTTTTGTGCGTGAAATCAGGAAAAACGGTCAGCTGGTGCAGCGGTTCAACCCGGTTGTTATAAATCCGCAAATCGTCACTCCGTGGGCCATCGAACAAGCCAAAAAGATGCTGGAAGGGGTTGTGGAGGAAGGTACAGGGGCGAACATAAAATCACCCAACTATAAAATTGCCGGCAAAACGGGCACCTGCCAGATTGCAGCGGGCAACAAAGGATACCGGCAGGGAACAAAACAGGTTCAGTACAAGGGATCATTTGTCGGATACTTTCCTGCCGACAATCCCAAATATTCTTTAATCGTGGTAATCGTGAACCCAAGGAAAGGGAAATATTACGGGGGTGCTGTAGCCGCTCCGGTTTTTCGCGAATTATCGGATAAGCTTTACGCCATCCGCCCTGATATCATGATCCCGTTGCCCGTCGACACTACTGCTTCCCATCTGCCTTTTGCCCAGGCCGGACAGGCAAAAGACCTTTCAAAAGCGTTTTCATTGCTCAACCTGAAAGCCAGCTCAGTAAGCGGGCAATCGGCCTGGGCACGTCCTGAGTCTTCCTCTGGCAACATCGTCCTTGCACCAGCCGCCGTTTTCAAAGGGACGATGCCCGATGTTTGTGGCATGGGCCTGAAGGATGCCTTGTATTTACTTGAACAACAAGGCCTTAATGTGCTGGTAAATGGGAAAGGTACCGTGGTCAAACAATCTGTCGACCCGGGGATTACCATCTATAAAGGTATGCCGGTGGTGATTGAATTAAAATTGAAGCAGAATAAACCAAAAACCGAGGCATGATGCTGCTCACGGAAATCATCGGCAACTATTCGACCACCGGCTTCACCGGCAGTCTCGATATCACTGTCACCGGCGTGCAGTTTGATTCGCGTAAAGTGAAGAAGGGGAACTTGTTTTTTGCCATTGCCGGATCTATGTCAGACGGCCATGCATTCATCGACGCCGCTATTGATAACGGAGCCTCCGCGATCGTATGCGAACAATTACCGGCGAATACCAAGGAAGGGATCACCTACATAACAACAAGTAAAAGTAGCGTTGCTCTCGGCGTGATGGCCTCCAGGTTCTTCGGCACCCCTTCGTCAAAGCTAAAACTGGTTGGTGTTACCGGGACCAACGGAAAAACAACAACCGCGACACTCCTTCACAGGTTGTTTGTCGACCTGGGCTATGGCGCCGGGCTCATATCCACCATAACCAATAAGGTTAACATGGCTGAAATACCGGCAACACATACCACCCCGGATCCTATTCAGCTCAACGATCTGCTTGCCGCCATGGTGCGCGAAGGTTGCGAATATTGCTTTATGGAAGTCTCCTCACACGCAATAGATCAGCAGCGGATTGCAGGCCTCACCTTTGCCGGCGGAATCTTCACGAACCTCACCCACGATCACCTCGATTATCACAAAACTTTCGATGCCTATCTGCAGGCAAAGAAAGCGTTTTTCGACAATCTTCCTGCCGGTGCGTTCGCCCTGGTGAACAAGGACGACAAAAACGGCCGTGTGATGGTCCAGAATACACTGGCCACGAAATATACTTACAGCCTGCGGGCCATGGCCGATTTTCGGGTAAAAATTATTGAAAACCAGTTCCATGGCATGCACCTTAACATCGACGGGCAGGAGGCATGGTTTAAACTTGTGGGAACATTTAATGCTTACAATCTTCTTACCGTGTATGCGACGGCTGTTTTGCTCGGCCAGGATAAAACAGAGATACTGATGAAACTTAGCCGGATGGAGGCTGTTGCCGGCCGTTTTAACTGCTTGATTTCACCCAGCCTGGTCACTGCCATTGTTGATTATGCACATACGCCGGACGCGCTGAAAAATGTACTGGAAACCATCAATGAAATCCGCACACACCAGGAACAACTCATCACTGTGGTTGGCGCCGGTGGCAACCGGGATATCACAAAAAGACCGCTGATGGCTAAAATAGCTGCCTCTCTGAGCGACCGGATCATACTCACCTCCGACAACCCGCGCAATGAAGAGCCTGAGGCAATTGTGGCCGACATGAAATCTGGCGTGGATATCCATCATTTAAAAAAAATCCTGGTCATCATCAACCGCCTGGAAGCCATTAAAACCGCCTGCGCCCTTGCCGGGAGCGGCGATATTATCCTGGTAGCCGGTAAAGGGCATGAAAATTATCAGGAAATTAAAGGTATCAGACACCATTTTGATGACAAGGAGGTGCTTCAGCAAATTTTCACGAACGATAACGCAGTAAATCACTAAGCCTATGCTGTACTATCTTTTTACATGGCTTCATCAATCCTTTAACATCCCCGGGGCGGGTGTTTTTCAATACATTTCATTCCGGGCTGCCGCTGCACTCATCACTTCACTGTTTATTTCGATGATCATCGGGAAACGGCTTATCGGCTTCCTTCGCAAAAAACAGGTCGGGGAAACAGTACGCGACCTGGGGCTCGAAGGACAAGTCAACAAACAGGGAACGCCTACCATGGGCGGCCTCATCATTCTGGCAGCGATCCTGGTTCCGGCATTGCTGTTTGCAAAGCTTGACAACCTGTATGTCATCGTGGTGCTCGTTGCAACTGTATGGCTTGGCCTGATCGGGTTTCTTGACGATTACATCAAGGTGTTCAAGAAAGATAAAAAAGGGTTGCCGGGAAAGCTGAAAGTGCTGGGCCAGATCGGGCTTGGGCTGATCGTTGGGCTAACCATGTATTTCAGCGACAGCATTGTCATCAAGGAGCGTGTACGGCAATCTGCTTATGTGCCAACAACAGATGTTTTTGCGATGGAATCGACCACGGATAAAAGTAAAATATTCTCCAAAACAGCAATAAAATCAACAAAAACGACTATTCCATTCATCAAAAATAATGAGTTTGATTACAGTAACCTGGTTTCATGGATGGGCGAAGGGGCAAAAAAATGGACCTGGCTGGTGTTCATTCCCATCGTGATCTTTATCATCATTGCTGTTTCAAACGGGGCTAACCTCACCGATGGTCTCGATGGGCTGGCAACAGGAACCTCTGCCATCATCGGGATAACCCTGGCCGTGCTGGCATATGTTTCCGGCAACAGCATCATTGCCAATTACCTGAATATCATGTATATTCCAAATACCGGCGAGCTTGTAATCTACATATCAGCATTCGTCGGAGCCTGCATCGGGTTTCTCTGGTATAACTCGTTCCCGGCGCAGGTGTTCATGGGGGATACCGGGAGCCTTGCCCTTGGCGGAATCATCGCCGTGTTTGCCATCATGATCCGCAAAGAGATCCTCATCCCTATTTTCTGCGGGATTTTCCTGGCCGAAAACCTGTCGGTGGTCATGCAGGTCACCTGGTTTAAATACACAAAACACAAATACGGTGAAGGCCGGAGGATCTTCAGGATGTCGCCCCTTCATCATCATTTTCAGAAACTGGGCTACCATGAATCGAAGATCGTAATGCGTTTCCTGATCGTCGGAATCATGCTTGCCGTATTAACAATTGTTACACTCAAACTAAGATAATTACCATGACATTCGAAGCATTGGCAAATCAAGGACAAACCACAGTATATGATTCTCTTGCGGCCTCCATCGGCCCGAAAATCCGGGGTATCCGCAAAGAATATATTAAGGAAAGTTTTTACGGCATTCAGCAGTTGGAGCATCGGCTCGAGACGGTTGCCGTGATCAGGGACATGGAATTCATCAACGACTCCAAATCATCCACCCTTAATTCCACCTGGTTTGCCCTGGAAAGCGTTTCAAGGCCGATTATCTGGATTGTGGGAGGCGTGGAGCCCGGGAACGATTATACCATCCTTAGGCAACTCGTGCGGACAAAAGTAAAAGGGATCATTTATCTCGGATCGGATATCACCCTTATTCAGCGGGCATTTGAGGCAATAGATGTGCCGTTGTCCCGGGCCTTTACAATGGAAGAGGCGGTTCAAACCGGCTATTATATGGGCGAACATGGTGATGCAGTTTTGCTCTCGCCTGCATGTCCTTCGTTCGACTCCTTTGAAAACTATGAAGAGCGCGGAAAAGCGTTTCGCAAAGCTGTTAAAAATCTGTAAGGCTGCTCAACCATGCTGAAAGTTGCAAAAGATATCAAAGGGGACAAGGTGATCTGGATCGTGGTGGTCATCCTGTGCATTTTTTCACTCCTGGCTGTGTACAGTTCAACCGGAACCCTGGCCTATAAAAAACAGCATGGAAACACCGAGTATTATCTTTTCAAGCACTTCATGATTCTGGCTTTTGGCCTGGGGCTGATGTATGTCACACACCTGGTAAAATACACCTACTTTTCCCGGATTTCGCAGATCGGCCTCTTCCTCACATTACCATTGTTGCTTGTAACCATGATTTCCGGAACAAACCTCAACGAGGCCAACAGATGGCTAACGGTTCCCATCGTGAACCTGACCTTCCAGAGCTCCGATGTGGCCAAACTGTTTCTGATCATGTATCTCGCACGCGTGCTAAGCAAAAAACAGGAACTTGTACAGGATTTTCAGAAAGGCTTTTTGCCGGTGATCATCCCGGTGATTGTCGTGACCATACTGATCCTGCCGGCAAACTTTTCCACCGCTGCCATTTTATTCGTTACCTGCATTGTTTTGATGTTTATCGGACGAATCAGCCTGAAATACATGATTTCTCTGGTACTGCTTGGCATTGTAGGCATCGTGATGATTTTTATGCTGTCGAAAACCTTTCCCGACCTGTTCCCTCGGGGAACAACATGGGTGGCCCGCATCGATCACTTTATCAATAAACAAGAGGCGGACACCGATGCAACATACCAGGTTGATCAAGCCAAGATTGCCATCGTTCAGGGCGGAATACTGGGGAAATCGCCGGGAAAAAGCACCCAGCGTAATTTCTTGCCTCATCCCTATTCCGATTTCATCTTTGCCATCATCATTGAGGAATACGGATTGGTTGGCGGTAGTTTTGTGCTGCTGCTCTATCTCATATTGTTTTTCAGGGTGATCAGGATTGCAAGCCGGAGCCAGGGAAATTTCGGATCACTGCTGAGCATCGGAATTGGGTTCAGCCTGGTTTTCCAAGCGTTGATCAACATGGCAGTTGCCGTAAACCTTTTCCCGGTTACGGGCCAAACATTGCCCCTGGTCAGCATGGGGGGAACCTCGATATGGTTTACCAGTATTTCCCTGGGTATTGTGCTGAGTGTAAGCCGGACTTCTGAAATTGAGACCAAAAACGGCACTGAAATTGAAATCCTGCAGGAACCGACGCTGAATAAAAATGCTAAAATCGTTCCTGCCCTATGAAACGCGTTATAATCAGCGGAGGAGGCACCGGAGGGCATATATTCCCGGCAATCGCCATTGCCAATGCCCTCAAAATGAAGATAAAGGATATTGATATTCTTTTTATCGGGGCAAAAGGAAGGATGGAAATGGCAAAAGTGCCGGAAGCAGGCTACCTGATTGAAGGACTTAACATCAGTGGCTTCCAGCGTAGGCTGACCTGGAAAAATCTCACATTCCCGTTTAAACTTGCAGACAGCCTGTTACAGGCGAGGTCCATCATTGCCAGGTTCAAGCCCGATGTGGTGATTGGCGTTGGCGGTTATGCCAGTGGACCAACCTTGCGCATGGCTACTTACAAGAAAATTCCTGCGCTTATCCAGGAACAGAATTCCTTTCCCGGTATTACAAACAGGCTTCTTGGAAACCGTGTACAAAAGATATGCGTGGCCTATGAGGGAATGGAGAAATATTTTCCAAAGCAAAAAATAATATTCACCGGCAATCCGATAAGGCAGGACCTGATGCATGTCGCCGGGAAACGCAGTGAGGCCCTCAGCCATTTCGGATTGACCGCTGAGAAGACAACACTCCTTGTTATCGGAGGAAGCCTTGGAGCCGGGACTATCAACCAGGCCATGCTGAAATTTGTCCTGGAATCAGTTGATGCCGCCAGGATCCAGATTGTATGGCAAACAGGTAAATACTATTACGAGCAGGTTAAATCTAATGTTTCCGAACAGGATAACAAGACCCTGAACCTGGTTATCCTTCCATTCATTGACCGGATGGACCTGGCTTACGCAGTTGCCGACATCATCGTTTCGCGGGCCGGAGCTATTGCCATCTCCGAACTATGTGTGGTCGGCAAACCTGTTATCCTTATTCCATCACCCAATGTTACAGAAGATCACCAGACAAAAAATGCTCGGGCGCTCGAATCCAGGAAGGCAGCTCTGCTTATTCCTGACTCTGACGCTTTGAGCAGCCTTGGCAAGGCAATCATTGAAATATTCGGTAATGAAAAGCTGCGATCGGATCTGGCCAGGAATATTTCGGCGCTCGGAATTACCGGGGCCGCAAGTAAAATTGCCGATGTAGCGCTGTCACTAATCATGACGGATGACAAATTACCAATGAAGAATGAGGAGCAAATGGTACCTGAATCCGTATACTTTCTTGGAATCGGGGGAATCGGAATGAGTGCGCTGGCAAGGTATTTTTTAATAAGGGGCGCGTCTGTTTCCGGGTATGACAAAACACCCACCGCGCTTACTGATCTTCTGATCAGTGAAGGAATGGATATCCGCTTTTCAGAGGATGTAAGCATGTTGCCTGTAAATCCCGGCCTTGTTGTTTATACTCCTGCAATTCCTGGTGACAATAAGGAATTTCGCCATTTCCAGGAACATGGCATCCGGATGAAAAAGAGGGCCGAAGTGCTTGGCATGATTGCGAAACATTACAAAACGATTGCAGTGGCAGGTACCCATGGCAAAACCACCACTTCAACCATGATCGCTCACATGTTGCAGACTGCAGGTATTGAATCGATGGCTTTCCTTGGTGGAATATCGATAAATTACGGTACAAATTTTCTTATCAGACCGGCACAACACGATGCAGGGAAAAAGCAGGAAATGTCTGAATCTGCCTTTTGTGTGGTGGAAGCCGATGAATATGACAAATCATTTTTACAGCTCAATCCGTTTATCGCTGTGATCACATCGGCAGACGCCGATCATCTCGACATTTACGGCAATCATGATGACCTGAAGAATACCTTCTCGGAATTTACCTCTAAAATTGTACCGGGTGGTTCACTGGTCATGAAAAGCGGCACCATGATTACACCGGTAAACAATCGTAAGTATGTCAGGTTTGATTACGCATTGAATTCCGGGCCTGACTTTTATGCAAAAAACATACGGGTCATTGACGGCTTGTTTCATTTTGATTTTGTGAACCCATCAGGTGAAGTCACTGGCCTGGTTCTTGGGGTTCCCGGCAAATTCAACCTTGAAAACGCGATCGCTGCCCTTACCATCGGGTACCTGCTTGAACTGGGGGAACAGCACCTCAGAGAGGCACTCCAAACATACCAGGGTGTTCAGCGTCGCTTTGAGTATAGGGTGCGACGCCAAGGACTGGTGTATATTGATGATTATGCGCATCATCCGGAAGAACTCAGGGCCTGCATCGGCGCTGTTCGGGAATTGTATCCGCTCAATAAAATCACAGGGGTATTTCAGCCTCACCTCTTTTCCCGTACCCGCGATCTTGCCGATGATTTTGCCCGGAGCCTTGAACTGCTCGATGAACTGATTTTACTCGATATTTATCCGGCAAGAGAAACGCCTATTGAAGGGGTGACCTCGCAAATGCTTCTCGACAAAATCAATCTCCGGCATAAAAAGCTGGTTCGCAAAGAGGACCTGATCCGTGAAATCCGGATTTGCAGCCCGGAAGTTTTATTGACCCTGGGTGCGGGTGATATCGATCAGTTTGTTGAACCCATTACCCATTTGCTTAATGAACCAAATCATTAGATGAAGAAAGTTCTGAAAATTCTATATATCGTTTTATGGGTGCTCCTTGTGTCGGGGGCATGCACGCTTGTTGGATTTGTAGAGGCTGAACAATACAGCCGGCCCTGCAAAAAAGTGGAGATCCGTATCGGCTATGGCGCAGCCGACATGCTGATCACCAAAAAGAATGTCGATTCTGTCATCATGAAAACAGCCGGGATGCTGAAGGGCAAACCATTGGGCTATATTAACACGGGTTCCATCGAAAACGCCATCCGGAATCTTGCCTATGTGGCAAAAGTGTCGGTTTTTGAAAATGATGAAGGTACGCTGTTCGTCGAAATCCGTCAACGTGAGCCACTTCTGCGTATCATCAACAAGAAATATGAAAGCTTCTATCTAGACGAGTCGGGCGCCCTGTTGCCGGTCAACCCGAATTTTTCGGCACGTGTGCTTGTTGCCAACGGGTTCATTGATGATTCTTATATGAAGAATCCGAATTACAGGGTCAATATTCTTGCATTATCCGACTCGGTTTATTATGATTCCCTGATGACTAGCCTGTACCAATTAACCATGTATATAACACATGATAACTTTCTGAAAGCCCAGATCGCACAGATTTATGTGAATGAATACAGAGAATTCGAGCTCATTCCCCGCATCGGGAATCATGTGATCCTGCTGGGTAATACCGATGACCTCGATGGTAAGTTCAGAAGGTTATATGCGTTTTACAAGTTAGGTCTTAATACGATAGGATGGAATAAGTATAATGTTATAAATATTAAATACAAGAATCAGGTTGTTTGTTCTAAAATTTAAATAAGCATGGAAAAATCAGGCATTATCGTCGGACTCGACATCGGCACTACCAAAATCGCGGTGATTGTGGGCCGTAAAAACGAATTTGGAAAAATCGACATCCTCGGCTATGGCAAAGTGCCATCCATCGGGGTTAAAAGGGGTGTAGTTGCAAATATCGACAACACCGTACAATCAATCAAGGATGCGGTTGCAGAGGCTGCGTTGAAATCGGGGGTCGACATCAAATATGTGAATGTAGGTATTGCCGGGCAGCATATCAAAAGTTTGCAGCACCGGGGCAGCATGATCCGTGAAGACAGCGAAACGGAGATCAGCCAGCAGGATATCGACAAGTTGTGCAACAGCATGTACAACCTGAACATGAACCCCGGCGAAGAGATCCTTGATGTGATTCCGCAGGAATTCAGCATCGACGGGGAGCACGGCATCCTTACCCCGAAAGGGATGATAGGCAGTTCGCTTGAAGCCAATTTTCACATCATCATCGGACAAACTGCAGCAGCGAAAAACATCTACAAATGTGTACGCAAAGCCGGACTCGAAGTGGTTGAACTGATCATTGAACCGATGGCCTCAGCCGAAGCCGTACTCAGCGAAGAGGAAAAAGAGGCCGGTGTGGTACTGGTTGACATTGGTGGCGGGACATCCGACATTGCCATTTTTCACGCCGGGATCATCCGCCATACAGCGGTAATTCCCCTTGGAGGTGAAATCATCAGCGACGACATCAAGGAAGGCTGTTCCATCATTAAAAAGCATGCCGAGGAACTGAAAGTAAAATTCGGTTCTGCGCTTGCCCGCGAAAACAGGGAAGAAGAGATTGTAGCCATCCCCGGACTCCGCGGCCGGACGCCAAAGGAGATCAGCCTTAAAAATCTCGCTTCGATCATCCAGGCCCGAATGGAAGAGATCATTGAGCATATTTATTACGAAATAAAAAATTCGGGATACGAGAAGAAACTGATCGGAGGCATCGTGCTTACAGGTGGCGGCGCTCAGTTAAAGCACATCGCACAACTTACCGAATTCATGACCGGCCTTGATACCCGCATCGGTTACCCGAACGAACACCTTTCATCCGAGGCAGAGGCAGAAATGGCCAGTCCGATGTTTGCAACCGGCGTCGGTCTGGTAATCGAAGGAATCGGCCGTTACCAGAAAGAGGTGGAAAAAATGAAACCTGAAGAACCACTAGTGATAGAGAAAACTCCGGAGCCAGCCGATAAGAAAAAGAAGGCCACGGATAAGAAGGTAAAGGATTCTTCAAAACCCACAAAACGCTTCCCGGAAATTTTCCTTGACAAGATTCGGAATATTTTTGATGAAGATGTTGAGTAATGCTGCTATTAACAATCGTTCGTTGATAAATAAAAAATTAACCCCATTTTTCAATTTTCTTTCTTAATACTTTTAACCCATACAAATAACACAATCATGGCTGAGATGTTAAAGTTCGAATTACCTAAAAATCAATCCTCTATTATTAAAGTTATCGGTGTGGGCGGAGGTGGCAGCAATGCTGTAAACCATATGTTCAAGCAGGGTATCAAGGGTGTGGATTTTATCATATGCAACACAGATGCTCAGGCCATGGAAACAAGCCCGGTTCCGACGAAGATCCAACTGGGGGCCAACCTTACCGGCGGACTTGGTGCCGGAGCTGCCCCATCTGTGGGACGTAATGCTGCACTTGAGAATTCTGATGACATCAAGGCAGTACTTGAAAAAGGAACCAAGATGCTCTTCATCACCGCAGGCCTGGGCGGGGGAACCGGAACCGGTGCAGCTCCTGTGATCGCACAGATATCCAGGGAGCTGGATATTCTCACAGTTGGCATTGTGACAATCCCATTCTCGTTTGAAGGCCGTAAGCGCAGGCAATCAGCAGAAGACGGGATTAACCAGCTGAAAAAAAACGTTGACGCCCTGCTGATCATCAGCAATGACAAGCTCCGGGATCTCTGCGGAGACCTGCCTTTGTCGGCAGCCTTCACCCGCGCAGACAATATACTGACAACCGCCGCAAAAGGGATTGCCGAAATCATCACGGTGGCCGGTTATATCAATGTCGACTTTGAAGATGTGAAAACCGTGATGAAAAACAGCGGCGTGGCGATCATGGGCACCGGCGTAGCCAACGGGCCAAACCGCGCACAACAAGCTGTTGAAGAAGCACTTAACTCTCCGTTACTGGACAACAACGACATTAATGGCGCCGGTAACCTTTTGCTGTATATCTCTTCCGGAAAAAATGAAATCACCATGGATGAGGTCACGGAAATTACCAATTACATCCAGGAAAAAACCAAATCGACCGGTGATATCATCTGGGGCAATGGTTTCGATGAGAACCTCGACGACCGCATAAGCGTTACCATTGTTGCAACCGGGTTCGATGACGATCACAAACAAAAAGGGCCAAGTGAGCCCAAAACTGTCAAGGTTTCCGAGCTTTACGGCGATAACAACCCGAAAATTGAAAAACGGATTTTTGTGCCTGAACCGGAAATTACCGAACCAGTCACTGCCAGGAAGGAACCATCTGTTTCTCCGATTTTTACCGACCCCATACCCTATCTCGCTGAGCCTGAAACCGCTGATCCGCTGCGCACCATCGAGTTCACTTTCGACAACCCGGAATCCGATGTCATGCCCGAACCTGCAGAAACCCTTGTTGACGAATTTCAGCCAATAACTCAGCCTGAGTTGACTGAGCCTCAGATGATCTACAAACCCCAGGCCGCCAACCTTTCCCAACAGCCTGCTGAACCTTCTGTGGATGATTTCCAGGCGAAAAAATCGTTTGAACGTGTCTCTAAACTGCGTCAGCTCAGTGAAAAATTAAAAACATACCAGCCAATTGAGCAGAACCTCTACGAAATCGAGAATGTTCCTGCATACAAGCGGCGTCATGTTGAACTGAGCGATGTCACACCTTCGTCTGAATCCCAGGTGGCCGATTACTCCTTAAATGAAAATTCAGATAAAACAATAGAACTCAGGAGCGAGAATAAATTTCTTAATAAAAAAGTAGACTAAATGAGCCTTGAACTAAAGATAAATGATGACATCAAGGCTGCCATGATTGCGCGCCATGCTGAAAAACTTGAAGCCATCAGGGCCATTAAAGCAGCGTTGTTGCTGGAAAAAACCAAGGAAGGTGCTGCAAGTGTCCCTGGCGAAGAGCTCGAAATGAAAATCCTTCAGAAACTGGTCAAACAACGGCGTGAGTCGGCCGATATTTATAGCCAGGCCAACCGGCAGGACCTTGCGCAGAAAGAGCTGTATGAAGCCTCAGTGATTGAAACCTACCTCCCGCAACAGGTGTCGGAAGCAGAAGTAACTGAAGTGATTCAAAAAATCATTGCCACAACCGGGGCAACATCCGTTAAGGACATGGGAAAAGTGATGGGCGCCGCTTCGAAAGAACTCGCCGGCAAGGCTGATAATAAGATGATATCAGGGATTGTTAAGCGTTTGCTGGGTAACTGAGTAACAGGGTAACGTGATTATGCACCGTTGTGTAAATTTCCCTGTACAACCTTGCTGGTCGCCTTCATCTGAAACCATTTTTGGCAAACCTTTTTTCCCTGTACCACGACAGCCATGCTGTAACGGTGCATGTGCCCCTCCATAAGAATCTCCATTTACCAAAGCCATTTTGAACATCCTTGTACCATCGCTCGGCGCGTAGAATTTTAACAAAAGCCCGCCAGGCACGGTCATTGTCACGAACAAAATGATGTATTTTCAATGGGGCGGTATTGAACAGGAACTTGATCCTGTTTGCCTCCAGCAATTCGGCCATCAGTTCATCATTCACTGCCCTGGTAAATGATTCCAGCGAGGGGTTTGCTCCTTTAAGATATTCATGGGAGGACTCAGCAGCAAGCAGGCCGCTTCGCACAGCATAATAGATCCCTTCACCGGTAAGAGGGTCGGTAAGTCCGGCCGCATCGCCGGTGACCAGTATTCGGCCGTTGTGAAAGCGGCTTCTTTTTACCCGAACAGGGATCGGCCACGATTTTAACGAAATCGTCTCAAGAATGTGAATTGGGTGCGTCATCTCCTCTCCGCCGATATAGTCAACTAATTTCCTGTAATATGGCATCATCCATTTAGCCAGTGTTGCCGGACCTCCAACACCTATCGAGAAATGATCGCCCTTTGGAAAGACCCAGGCATATCCTCCCGGGAAGGCCCCCCAATCAAGGAACATCGTATTTGAATAGACTTTAATGGTCTGAGGGTCAACCTTTACCTCGGCCTCCCAGGCAAGGCCTGGTTTAATATCGGCCCTCAATCCGGCCGACCGGGCCACAATGCCGGAGGCTCCATCAGCTCCAATTAACAGTTTTGAACGAAAGTTTCCCGTCTTCGTAACTGCTGTAACAAAATCCTTTTCCTGAAAAACTTCCACCACCTGTTCTCCGTGAATGATCCTCGCTCCTGCCTCAACAGCTTTTCGAAGGAGGTAATCATCGAATTTATCCCGGCTGCTGCAATACATCATTGGCTCAGAGGAACAACGTGTAAAGCCATCCCTGAATCCGCTCGAAAATTTAATTGTCTGAATTTTGGTTTCCAGCAAATGTGATATATCAAAAGGGATTTGCCGGATTATTTTATGTGTCAAACCGGCACCGCAAACCTTATACCTGGGGAAGTCTGATTTTTCAAGGATAAGCACCGGTACACCACGGATGGCGAGTTCATAAGCCGCCATTGAACCTGCAGGGCCGGCACCGGAAATGAGCACATCGGCATCCATCGTCATCGGTTATAAAAGGCCCATCACCTCCGACAGGAGTTTCTCCTTATTGATGGGGACTACGCCAACCTCCTCGCAAACCAGGCCACCGGCAAGATTGGAAATATAGGCGATTTCATTTGGCGTTCGGCCCATTGCCAGGCATAATGAGGCAAGGGTAATCACGGTATCGCCGGCACCCGACACATCTGAGATCATGCGCTTGTGCGCTGGCATGAAAATATTCCGATCCTCACCTTGCTCCACCAGGCTCATGAGGACGCCTTTATCCGACATGGTGGTGAGCACATACCGGCAATCAATGGCATTGCGCAACTGTGTTGCAGCCTCGATAACTGATTGAATATCCTGAAGGTCATCATCGAGATTCAAGCCGTCATGCATCTCCTTCAGGTTCGGTTTGAACAGGGTCACCTGCTGATACTCCATGAAGTTTTTTTTCTTCGGATCAACAGCCACAGGTATCTTGGCAGCCAAGGCCCGTTTTACAACTTCCCTGATAAGTTTTGGCGTGATTACCCCCTTGTCATAATCCTGGAAAATAATGCAATCAACCTTTACCGTCGACAATATCCGGTCGATGACCCTGATTAAGGTCAAAAAATCGCCTTGAACCAGGTCATTATCCATCTCCTCATCCACGCGCAGCATCTGAAAAGAGTTACCAAAAATCCTGAATTTTGTGGTAGTGGACCGTTGCGCGCTTCGAACGATTCCACTATCTGTGATCTTCTCGGTTTTCAGCAATTCAAGAAACTGGTCACCTTTTTCGTCGGCACCGATCACAGAGCACAGGATAGGGTTTGCCCCCATCGACCTGATGTTCATGGCAACATTGGCCGCACCTCCCATGCGGTTTTCACGTTTACGCAACACAACGATGGGAATTGGCGCTTCGGGTGAGATACGCTCGACTTTACCCCACAGGTATGAATCAACCATCACATCGCCGATAACCAGGATGTTCAGGTGGTTGAAATCGTCAAAGAGTTTCTTGTAATTACCTTCTTTATGCATCGCTCAATTAATTTCACATTCGCACAGCTAAACATTTTCCTGCGCAGCAGCGTTGAAATGATAATCAGAAATAGTTTTGATGTTTGCATTGGCCTCATCCACGTAAATCTTTCCATCCATCAGGCGGATAATGCGATGTGCATGCTGGGCTATATCCTCCTCATGCGTGACAATGATCACCGTATTTCCCATTTTGTGGATCTCTTCAAGCAGACCCAGGATTTCAATAGAGGTTTTTGAATCGAGGTTACCGGTAGGTTCATCCGCCAGGATGATCGCCGGGTTATTCACCAGCGCGCGTGCGATGGCAACCCGTTGGCGCTGTCCGCCCGAAAGTTCATTTGGACGGTGGGCCATCCGGTCACCCAGTTTGACCTCCTCAAGCGTCTGTTTGGCCAGCTCGAGCCGCTTCGCTTTGCCAATTCCGGCATAGATCAGCGGGAGCATAACATTTTCTAATGCGGTGGACCTGGGTAAAAGATTGAATGTCTGAAACACAAAACCGATCTGCCGGTTCCTGATCTCAGCCAGAGCATTATCATCCATTTTACTCACATCCTCCCCATTCAGAAGGTAATTTCCGCTGGTCGGGGTGTCGAGGCAACCCAGGATGTTCATCAGGGTAGACTTCCCTGAGCCGGAAGGGCCCATCAGCGCGACAAACTCATTTTTCCTTATCACCAGGGAAACTGAACGCAATGCCTCCACGAGGATGGTGCCGATCTTGTAATTTTTTACAATGTTCTCGAGCCGCAATACTTCGTTGTTCATGGATTGTATATATTAAAACCGGATTGTAAAATCTTCCTTGCTTAATTCATCCCTGAAAAAAACAATTCCCATGTGATAGATGTCAATGCTGACCCTAACTTTTGGATGCTCCCGGATGACATTCCAGGCTGCCTCCATTCCGGCTGACCAGTGTATGTCGTCGAACAGGAAAATGGTTCCCGGATGAACATGCTGAAGGCACTGCTCAAAATAGGCCAGGGTAGGTTCTTTTTTATGGTTGCCATCAAAAAACACCAGGTCAGGGGCAGGCATTTCAGAAAGAGCAACTGCAAGCTTGTCTTCGAAATTACCCGTGATTACGTGTACGTTGTCAACGCCTGCTTTATCAAAATTCTCCCTGGCCAGGTTGGCGGAATCGATACAGCCTTCAATCGTTATGATCTTACTTTCAGGCGCTGCAAGTCCAAAATATATGGCGCTGATGCCAAGCGACGTTCCAAGCTCAAGTATGGATAATGGCTTGTACTGCCGGATCAGCCGAAACAGGAATTCACCTTTTTTCCTGTTCACCGATGAATGATGAATGATATCCTTCACCCGCACAAAACGCTGATCGCAGGGATAATCCTTGCATCGTGCACCCAGATCTTTACGTTTGATAAAACGGCCTACCGTCATGAGCTCCTTGCGCAACCTGTTCACTACACGGTACTGGCTGTAAACATGATCGTCTTTTAATACATTCTGGTAAAAACCATAAACAAAAGGCGAGTGAATATGATATTTCGATTGCGCCTTCACTGCATGTTTAAGGTAACCAACAACGGCTTCAAATTGCCTGCTCATAGATCATAAATAAAAGACAAAATTAGCGTAAATTATGCAGATTGACAACTTGGACGACTGCCCCATGAAATAGTTACAGGCGCATCGAAATCAGGGTGCACTGTTTTTGCTAACTTTGCGCCCTAATTCATTCCCGGATGACTGTAGCCAGAAACACAACGATTGCAGATTATTTTTCCCTGGTCAAAATCAATCATACGATATTTTCGCTGCCCTTTGCCCTCGTTGGTTTCTTCCTGGCGATGAACTCGAATCATCAACCTTTGAATATCAGGATATTACTATTGGTTTTATTATGTGTTCTGTTTGCGCGAAATGCCGCTATGGGCTTCAACCGTTTCGTTGACCGTGAGTTTGATAAAAAAAATCCACGCACTGCTTTGCGGGAGATTCCAAACGAAATAATTCGTCCCAGATCAGCCGTGATTTTTGTCATCATCAATGCCCTGCTGTTTATTGTAACAAGTTATCTGATCAATAATTTGTGTTTTCTGCTGGCACCCGTTGCACTGCTGATTGTTTTGGGGTACAGCCTAACCAAGCGTTTCACCTATTTATCCCACCTAATCCTTGGGATTGGGCTTGCCCTCGCCCCCATCGGCGCCTATATTGCCGTAACAGCACGATTCGAACTGTTACCGGTCATCTATTCGTTTGTCGTTCTTTTTTGGGTTGCCGGGTTCGACATATTATATGCCCTGCAGGATATCGAGTTTGACAGGATGGAAAATCTGAAATCTCTGCCTGCCAAACTAGGACGCGTCAAGTCACTGGTACTTTCATCGGTATTCCACCTGGCTGCCCTCATCCTGGTCGCCGTTGGTGGGATCGTTGGCAGTTTTCACCTTCTGTACTGGATTGGTGCAACCGTGTTTGCAATCCTGCTTTGTTATGAACACATCATTATAAGACCCACGGATATATCTCGTGTAAATCTCGCCTTTGCAACCATGAATGGCATGGCTTCGGTTATTTTTGCCTGTTTTGTCATTGCTGATATCTTGACCTATTAGTGGAAACTTCATTCCATACCTCCCGAAACATCCTTTACAGGATTTGTGAGTTGCAGTGGATTCCTTCCTTTGCTTCGAACCGTTTTTCCTGGATCTGCATTGCACTGATCAGCCTGTTTCGGATCACCGTGCATTTGAATTCCGGCAACTCGTCGAGAAACAACACGCCATGATGAGAGGCCAATTTCTAATAAAATCAGAAAATCGAACAATTGTTCCGTACCTTTGTAATCATTGTTCGATTGATTACACCAATTAATTGATTTTTAATTTATTATCTTATTATCCATTTCAAATATTTCTAAACATGAAAAAAGGAATTATTATTTTAGTATTATCCGTTTTTACCCTGGCTGTAATTTTCACCTCCTGCAACCGTGCTGAAAGGGAAAAGTCGTGTGAGGATCAAACAAGTTGTATCAAAGTTAATTCCGATTCTTTGATCCAGTTATGGAACAACGCCTGGAATACTAAAAACCTCGAAGCGTTTAAAGGCATGATTGCCGATAATGCCATTGCGATTGACAAAGAATGGAAAGTTGAAGGCCGGGATTCTATCATGTCAAACTGGATCACAAAGAACCTGCCGGTAATAAGCAATGTAAAAACAGAACTTCTTCACGAATGCAACTGTTTTTGTTGTGTCAGTTTGACCGGATTTTATACTCTTGACGTTACGACCAAGGAAGGGTTGAAAACGGAAAAAGGGAATTTTACCTTTATTTGGAAATTACAGGATGACAAATCTTATAAACTGGAAGTCATGCATATGACTCAGTTATAGTTCTGTCAAGGCGCTAGATACTTTCGTGCTCTCTCGTTCATGCTGCTTCTCCTTTGTGGTTAAATAGTCACCCCACCCAACTGTCGCTCTCATGCGACCGGTAATTGATCGACTCCGCCAGGTGTTCAGTCTGAATATCCGCTGATAGTTTTATTTTTTATTCTTAACCTTAAAGGCGAACAAGGTTTACCACAAAGTTCTCAAAGTTTTACACAAAGGACACAAACTAATTTATTACTCTCCTGATTCCGTTTTGTAATGAGCTTACATTGAAATTGACCAATAATCCCAACCGAAGACCTGATAATCGGAGATAAGTCAATATCTGAGCTAAATGAACATTCCTCATAAGCACTCTCCAATAGACCGGGGCCGATACTTGAATGAACCCTGAATGAACAATCAAGTACTTTTTTAAAAATTTGTTCCTCATTCATCGAATCATATTTTGTTTACTTTGTGCAAAACTTTGAGTCCTTTGTGGTTAAAATTTCATCTTCCCCAGCTATCCCTGTCCAGCGACCGGTAATTGATCGCCTCTGCCAGGTGTTCAGTCTGAATATCGGCAGAATGATCGAGATCGGCAATGGTTCGCGAAACTTTCAGAATGCGGTCATAAGCCCTTGCAGAGAGCCCAAGCTTCTCCATGGCAGTTTTCAATAGCTGGTTTCCCGTGTCATTGATCCGGCAAACCTCACGCAACATTCGTGGAGGGATTTGTGCATTGCTGTGAATTCCTTTCAAGCCTTCAAACCGTTTTTCCTGGATCTGTCTCGCAGCAATCACCCTGTTTCTGATGTCGATACTGCGTTCTGAGGGACGCGTGTCACTCAATCGTTTAAAATCAACCGGAACAACTTCGATATGGATGTCGATCCGGTCGAACAGCGGCCCTGAAATCCGGTTAATGTATTTCTGTACCTCCCCCGATTTGCATTGGCAGGCAGTCGTCGGATGATTGTAATATCCGCACGGACAGGGGTTCATGGCTGCGATCAGCACGAAGCTGGCCGGGAATTCCACGGTCATCCTGGCCCTCGAAATAGTGACCACCCGGTCTTCCATCGGCTGCCTGAGAACCTCAAGAACCGTACGCTTGAACTCCGGCAATTCATCAAGGAACAAAACGCCATTATGGGCGAGAGAAATTTCACCGGGCTGAGGAATAGTGCCTCCCCCGACCAGGGCCATATCGGAAATAGTATGGTGCGGGGCTCTGAAGGGCCTCATCAAAACCAGCGAACGGTGTGTGCCGAGTTTGCCGGCCACTGAATGTATTTTCGTGGTTTCCAGGGCTTCATCCTGGTTCAATGGGGGCAGAATCGATGGAATGCGTTTGGCAAGCATCGTTTTTCCTGAGCCCGGGGGGCCGATCAGGATGATATTGTGCCCCCCGGCAGCCCCGATCTCCAGCGCCCGCTTGATATTTTCCTGACCCCGAACATCCGCGAAATCATGCTCATAATCCACAGACTGAACCGGAAAGTTCTTCGCCGGTTCCATTCTTGCAGGAGAAAGGGCTGCATCGTCGTTGAAAAAACCGATCACCTGCGTAATCGATGTTATGCCATATACTTCAAGTCCGTTCACAATCGCAGCTTCCCTGGCATTCTGCATAGGCAACAGTATCCCCTTAAAACCCCGGTCCCTCGCCTCGAGTGCGATGGGCAATGCCCCCTTGATTGGCAACAATCCACCATCCAGGGAGAGTTCCCCCATGATCATGTAGTGTTCCAGCCTCTCTGTCTTAATGATTTCATTGGCTGCCAGAATCCCCATGGCGATGGTGAGATCGTAGGATGAACCTTCCTTCCGGATATCAGCAGGAGCCATGTTGATGATGATTTTCTTCCCGGGAATGCGCTGCCCGTTGTTGCGCAGGGCCGATTCGATGCGCTGGTGGCTCTCCTTCACGGCATTGTCGGGCAAACCAACCATGAAAAACTGGATTCCCTGGTCCATGTATACCTCCACGGTCACTGTGATGGCCCTGATTCCGAATACAGCGCTGCCAAATGTTTTAACCAGCATAGCAATTGTTTTTCCTGCTTAATCGGAAAAAACGGGAAAGGTGGTGCGGAAAAACGGGAAAGTTATTAACAGGGTGGCTGGGTGATTGGGTGACGGGGTGACTGGGTAACCGGGAACAGTGGTTTATTTGCCAATTCGCATATTCGTCATTCCCATATGCGTCATTTCTTTACAGGTTTATAACCCGACCGGCTGAGTATTTTCTGGGCATCCTTCTCGCCCATGACCTGCTGTAAGGTAAGACCATCCTGATTCTCATAATACTTCCTGACGATCTGCCAGCCCAGCCATTCTCCGAGCCGTGCAGGGGAATCTTTTGAGAATTCAGCCGTAAAAGGACCATCGGCCATGAACGACCGGATCAGTTTCCCATCCGTCGTATACAACATCCTGTTTTCAATGATTGCACCCCAAACATGCTCCTCATTCTTGACAATCCAGTTGTATTGTTCCAGTGTATACCCGATCTTGATGCGATCGTCGGCCAGGGGCATCATGGCATCAAGGAACAGCAGGCGTTTTCCGGCATCTACCATCTGTTCAAGGAGCGTGTTCCCGGGTATCTGCTCAGGGTAAGTGATCTTTCCGATAACCTTCATGCATTCAGGAACGATATTCGCCGGAGTCATCCTGGCAATACGGTACCCGGGAAGGCCATCCATAGTGTATGGCGTGAACCTGCTTCCCAGGAAATTATCCAGGCCTATCAGCAATACACTGTCGGCAAACTGAACAGGAAAGTCATAATCACCGCCTGAGATGTAGGCATAGATTCGTGGAACCGGGAACCCCGGATAATAATACAGGTAGTGTTTGAATGCCATGGTAAGGTCCTTTTCCAGCCAGGTTGCCTGGTTATATTGGCTATCAACGGCCGCATGAAATCCAAGATTCCGTGGACTTTCCAGGTAGCCCTTCATATCCAGTAGCTTTACAGGATCACCCAGGTCAGTACCAAGAAAAAAGCGATATTCAGGTTTCAGGAGTTCAAGTTCTTCCCTCATCCGGGCGGGATTTGCCTTGAACAAATCAACATCGTACCTGTGAATGATCAACTCAGGCAGGCTTACGCTGCTGACATCCACATCAAGCTTCTGTTTTCCATCCCCGCAACCCGATATAACCAACAGGCACAGGGCCAGGTAAATTCCAAACCAACGTATCATAAGGTATAATTAAAATAATTCATCGTCATTCTTTTAACTTTTTTGCCTGATCCGATCCCCCACCCGCCATAATCCCCAACCGGGTTGTACGTGATTACCTGCCAGGTATCTATTTCCATCCATGCAATCCTGCGAATCTTATGATGAAAGGGGAAAACTGAACGCGGCAGTCACCAGCCCGGAGGAGATTAAACCCACCCATATCAGCGGCTGATTGAATTTTTGTGTCTCCTTGTATTCCAATTTTTTCTGTGATTACATTACAACGGTTCGGGCCGTTAATTATTTTTGGATAAAAATATAAAGAACCGGTGAATCAATGGATGATTAATAGCTATTTTTGCTGCGAAATTACTAATATTTTAACCTAAGACTTCTCATGAGAAAACATGCAATCGTCATTTTTCTTGCCCTGTTGTTTTGCAGTCCCCCGGTTCGATATTCAGCCAGCAAAAATTCCCGATGAAATTCGGGCTGAAAATTGCACCGAACCTTGGCTGGATGAGACCCGGCACCCAGGGCTATTCGAGCGACGGCGCCCGGGGCGGGTGTACCATCGGCTTTGTGAGTGATTTTTATTTCTCAGTTTCCTGTTTTAATTATATGCGATGAAAATTGCGCTGGCCCAACTCAACTATATAGTGGGTGATTTTGAGACCAATGTTTCCCGGATTGCAGGAACAATTGAGAAAGCGAAATCCCTGCAGGCTGACCTTGTTGTTTTTGCCGAACTCTCCGTTTGCGGATACCCACCGAGGGATTTCATGGAATTCGGCGATTTCATCCGGCGATGTGATGAAGCCATATCAGCGATTGCAATGAAATGCCAGGGAATCGCCGCCATTGTGGGCGCCCCCTCGGTAAACCCTGCGCCTAAAGGAAAGCCTTTGTATAATACCGCATGGTTTTTGGCAGATGGCAGAATCGCTGCAAAAGTTCATAAAACACTGCTTCCGAATTACGATGTTTTCGATGAATACAGGTACTTCGAGCCAAACATGCTGCCTTATGAAGTTGTGGAATACCGGGGGTGCCGGCTGGCCCTCACCATTTGTGAAGATCTCTGGAATATTGCGGATAATCCGCTTTATATCCGTAACCCGATGGATGAACTGGCCATGTTGAATCCCGATGCTATAATCAACATCGCAGCCTCACCATTCAACTACAACCAGCCGGCAATCAGGCGTGATATCCTGGCAAAAAACGCCTTCAGGTACAACCTGCCTGTGATTTATGTCAACCAGGTAGGCGGCCAGACTGAATTAATCTTCGATGGAGGATCAATGGTCATTGATTCGAACGGAGTCCCTGTTGCTTGCTTAAAAGAGTTTGAGGAGGATTTTTACATTTATGAAATGCAACATGCAACATGCAACATGCAAAATGCGGGGAATAAGAGCCCTGTTTCCGTTCCTTTTCAAATCTTCAAATCATCCCTTTCTCATGAAGCCATCCGCCTGATATATCATGCCCTGGTGCTGGGTATCCGCGATTATTTTGCGAAGATGGGGTTCACAAAGGCGATCCTCGGCTTATCAGGGGGCATTGATTCAGCGGTTACCCTGGCGCTGGCTGCACATGCGCTCGGCAATGAAAACGTACGGGCAATCCTGCTCCCATCGCAGTTTTCATCGGACCACAGCATTGCAGATGCCATTTTACTGGCAGATAACCTCAATGTACCTTATGATATTATCCCGATTGAAGAAGCGTTTCATTCGCTGGAAAAAACGCTTCAACCTCAATTTGCAAGGCTTCCGTTTAGCCTTGCCGAAGAAAACATCCAGGCCAGGATCCGTGCCGTTATTCTCATGGCATTATCCAATAAATTCGGATATATCCTGTTAAACACCTCCAATAAAAGCGAAGCGGCTGTCGGATATGGCACACTTTATGGCGACATGTGCGGTGGAATATCCGTACTGGGTGATGTTTATAAAACACAAGTGTATGAACTGGCAAAGTTCATCAATGAAAACGAAGAGATCATTCCCCTTAATTCCATTTCCAAACCCCCATCGGCCGAGCTGCGGCCTGATCAGAAAGATTCTGATTCTTTGCCGGATTATCATATTCTCGACGAAATGCTTTACCTGTACATCGAACAATGCAAGGGACCCGGCGAGTTAATCGCTGCCGGCTTTGATGAGGCAATGGTAAAAAGGGTATTGAAGATGGTTAACACCAACGAATACAAGCGATACCAAACACCACCCATCCTGCGGGTTTCGCCAAAAGCGTTCGGCATGGGCCGCCGCATGCCCATCGTGGGCAAATACCTTGACTAAAGAACCTTTCAGCTACTCTGCCGTTACCGATTCAACGGCTTTTATTTCAGGAATTGCCCTGATTACCGCAGTTTCAATGCCGTTTTTAAGCGTCATCTGGCTGTGAGGACAATTGCCGCACATTCCCAGCAGCCTGATATTCAAGATATTGTCTGGTGTAATGTTCACATATTCCACATCGCCTCCATCGGCTTGTAAATAAGGACGGATTTGTTCCAGAACATTTTTTACTTTCGATTCGAGTTCTTCATTTGCAACCATTAGAAAAAATATTTAATGAATTATTGATTGAATTATTGATCTTTTATTCCTTTACCGGCTCACCTCCGCCAAAAATTTCCTTGATCGAATTACTGATGGCAATCTGCTGGGCCACGGTTTCCGACAACTTCAAAAAGGCCTGAGCAACCGGCGAATCATCCTGAACAGAAATTGGGGTTCCGGAATCGCCGGAGTCAGCAATCGCAGAGATAATAGGGATCTGTCCTAAAATGGGGATACTCAGTTCCCTGGCGAATTTCTCGCATCCGCCCTGCCCGAAGATAAAATATTTTTTTTCAGGTGATTCAGGAGGAGAGAAATAGGACATGTTCTCAACCAACCCGAGTATCGGAATGTTGATCTTGTCGTTGCGGAACATGTCGGCGGCTTTGCGCACGTCGGCAATCGCAACTTGCTGTGGTGTGCTGACAATAATGGCCCCTGTGAGCGGAAAATCCTGGATCAGGGTGAGGGGAATATCGCCGGTGCCCGGAGGAAGATCGATCACCATGTAGTCAAGAGATCCCCATTCGGCATCGGTGAAGAGTTGCCTCAGGGCCATGGAAGCCATGGGGCCACGCCATATAAGCGCTTTGGATTGGTCAACAAAAAAACCGATCGATAAAACTTTGATTCCGAATTTCTCAAAAGGGTAAACATAGGTCTTACCGTCTTTGTCAAATCCCTTCGGGCGTTCGCTGAGCATTCCAAACATCATCGGTATCGAAGGCCCGTAAATGTCAGCATCGATCAAACCAACCTTTGCCCCTGTTTTGGCAAGGGAAATGGCAAGGTTTACCGCAACGGTTGATTTCCCAACGCCGCCCTTTCCTGAACCGACAGCGATGATATTTTTAACCTCTTTCAGCATCGCATCGCTCTCCTTTCGGCGGGAGGTAACCCGTGAAGTCATGTTGACCACCACCACAACAGCCTGATCAACATACTCATGTATCGCATCTACACATGCCTGCCTGATCTGGGCTTTTAGCGGACAGGCCGGAGTTGTCAGCACAACGTCAAATGAGACATTGCTGCCGTCGGTGGTGATATTTTCAATCATATTGAGGGTAACAAGGTCCTTCTTCAGGTCCGGGTCATCCACATGCCTCAGGGCATCAATTATTTGGGATTTATCTATGATCATCGGATTTGTTTAAATTTAAGTTTAAGGTTATGTTTAACGTGATACCGGTAAGCCGGAAAACAGGCGGACTGGCAGGAGGCAGTCATGACATGAGCGTAATGTAGCTACAATATTCATCGGAATTGTTTCGTTCCCTGATGGCCATTACAACTGCTCTTTGATTTCGAGCAGGAATCCTTTGATCCTGTTCAGCGAATCAATGGCCTCTACTTTATTCACCACATCCTCCTTATTGTCTTTGAGTTTATCCCGGGCACCCTGCAAGGTGAATCCCCGCTCCTTTACCAGGTGATAAATGATCCGAAGATTATCCATGTCCATTTGTGTGAAAAGGCGGTTTCCCTTCTTATTCTTCATAGGTTTCAGCACATCAAACTCCTTTTCCCAGAACCTGATGAGCGAAGTGTTTACCTCAAACAATTCAGCCACTTCGCCGATTGAGTAATAGATTTTTTCAATTTTTTTATTCTTCTTTAGCATCACTATTCTGCCTAATCCATGGTTTGCGACGGTAGTGCTGAAAGTTCAAGCATCATCTGGAACTGCTCCGGTGTAAGGTCGTTGAAAAAGAAATAGACAGGGTTCACCGGAACCCCGCTTTTCCTGACTTCATAATGCAAATGCGGTGAAGTCGATTTTCCGGTATTTCCAACATAGCCAATAATCTGACCCCGCAGAATTTTCTGCCCGGGCTTGACAAATATTCTTGAAAGATGAGCATAACCTGTCTGGTAATTATATCCGTGATCGATCCTGATCTGGTTTCCGTATCCCCCCTCCACATCGCGCCCGGCTAATGTAACGGTACCATTGCCTGTAGCATAAACTTCTGTGCCGACAGTCGCTGAAAAATCCATCCCTTCATGAAATTTTTTAACCTTGTAGAATGGATCCATCCTGGAACCGAAATATGAGCCTACCCGTTTCAAATCCTTATTATTGACTGGCTGGATCGCGGGGATCGAAACCAGCATCCTTTCTTTATTTTTCGCCATGTCAAACACTTCATCAAAGGATTTTGACTGCACATAAAGCTTTCCAAGGATCTTGTCCATGTTTTTTTCTGTCTCGATGATAAGATCCGAATTAGAGTATCCCTTCAGTGCTTCATAACGGTCAATTCCGCCAATCCCAGCCGACCTGATCGCATTTGGTATCGGCTCAGATTCAAAAATCACCCGGTAAATGTTGTCATCACGATCCTGCAGGTCAGCAAGAATCTTGGTTACTTTATCAAGTTGGTCATTCAATATCTGGTATTGCAGTTTCATTTGGTCAATCTCCCGTTTCTGCGCTTTTTCTTTGGGCGAATCCAGGAAATTATAGGCAATGACCAGCACCACCGCGGCAAAGACAACACCGGTTGAAAGGTGCGAAAAAAAATACAACAACCGCTTCCGCATCGTTGTTTGCACCCGATCGAAGGTTAAAGATTTTTTATTGAATTTATACTTTACCTTGCTCATCAACAGGCTAATAAAGAATTATTCAAAACAGGCACGCTAACAGCTACAAAATTAAGTAAATAATTAACTTTGCAGCCGTTTTCAGCTTTTAAAAAATGTTAAAGATTGTTAATGGATTGTTAATCTTATCATTACATGAATAATAGTACTATTCGTCAGGCTTTTCTTGATTTTTTTCAATCGAAACAACATACCATCGTTCCCTCTGCGCCGATGGTTGTAAAAAACGACCCGACGCTGATGTTTACAAATGCAGGCATGAACCAGTTCAAAGACATTTTCCTCGGGAACCAGGAAGGAAAGTCGAAACGGGTGGCCGACACCCAAAAATGCCTCCGTGTTTCGGGGAAACACAATGACTTGGAGGAAGTTGGACATGACACTTACCACCATACCATGTTCGAAATGCTGGGAAACTGGTCTTTTGGAGATTACTTCAAAGAAGAAGCCATTGCATGGGGATGGGAATTGCTTACAGAAGTGCTGAAGGTGGATAAAAGCTGTTTGTATGTAACTGTATTTGAAGGCGACGACAAGGAAGGACTGGCCCGCGACCATGAAGCATATAATTTCTGGAAACAGCATATACCTGAAGAGAGGATTCTGCTTGGATCAAAGAAGGACAACTTCTGGGAGATGGGTGAAACCGGGCCGTGCGGACCGTGTTCAGAGATTCATGCCGATATCAGGAGCGATGAAGAAAAAAGATTGGTTCCGGGAAAAGATCTGGTGAACAAAGGCGATCCCCATGTCGTTGAAATCTGGAACCTCGTGTTCATCCAGTACAACCGGCTGGCAGACGGCCGACTGGTCGAGTTGCCTGCCAGGCATGTTGACACCGGGATGGGATTTGAACGTCTATGCATGGTTCTGCAAGGGAAAAAATCGAATTACGATACTGATATATTCCAGCCACTCATCCAGGTGATTGCGTTGAAATCCAACATTGAATACGGGAAAACTCCCTCAGCCGATATTGCCATGCGGGTTATCGCCGACCATTTAAGGGCTATTGCTTTCGCCATCGCCGACGGACAACTGCCATCCAATGTTAAAGCCGGGTACGTAATCCGCCGGATTTTACGACGGGCTGTTCGTTACGGATATGCCTTTCTCGGATTCAAGGAGCCATTTATTCATGAATTAATCCCTGTTCTCGTTGCACAGATGGGACCGGTTTTCCCGGAACTTATTGCACAAAAAGAGCTGGTTATAAACGTAATACGGGAGGAGGAAACTGCCTTCCTTCGTACCCTGTCAACCGGCATTCAGCGGTTTAATGCCTATATAGCCCAACCCAGACAGGCAGGAACCGATGCGGGGATGAATGTGAGTGCCTCAAACGATCAATTGTCACGAATCACGAATCACGAGACACGAATAATTGACGGCAATTTTGCGTTCGAACTATACGACACCTTCGGATTCCCGATCGACCTCACTGAACTGATGGCAAGAGAGATCGGCTGGACCATCGACATGGAGGGATTTTCAAAAGGTCTTGCGCTGCAGAAAGCCCGTTCACGTCAGGATGCGGTTGTTGATACTTCCGACTGGCACACCATCATTAAAGATTCAGGCATGCCGGAATTCGTTGGCTACGATAAGGTTCGCGCCGATACACGAATTACAAGGTTCAGGAAAGTGATGAGCAAAGGTGATGAACTCTTTCATATTGTACTTGCGGAGACCCCTTTTTATGCTGAGTCGGGCGGACAGGTAGGGGATGAGGGATGGATCATTTCGGGAGACGAAAAAATCGAAGTTCTTGATACTGTAAAAGAGAATGAGCTAATCATCCAGATTGCCAAAGCATTGCCGTCAAACCCTTCGGAGCCGGTGACTGCTGTTGTTGATGAAATAAAGCGCAGAAGCACCGCGAACAATCATTCGGCAACGCATCTCATGCATGCTGCACTGCGCAGGGTTTTGGGAACACACGTTGAACAGAAAGGGTCGTTGGTTGATGAAAACCGGCTCCGTTTCGACTTCACTCACTTTGGTAAAATGAGCCAGGAGGAGGTTTCAAAGGTTGAATTGCTCGTCAATCAAAAGATCAGGGAAAATCTCACCCTGGGTGAAAATCGGTCCTTGCCCATTGCAGAGGCAAAAGCCATGGGAGCGATGGCTCTTTTCGGCGAAAAATATGGTGATCAGGTTCGTGTAATCACATTTGATCCTGCATATTCCGTTGAATTATGTGGTGGGACCCATGTGCAGGCCACCGGGCAGATCGGCCAGTTTAAAATTATTTCCGAGGGCGCGATTGCTGCAGGAATCCGACGTATCGAAGCCATCACCGCCGAAAAGGCGGAAGATTACTGGAATTCACGGGATGTGCTCCTTGGCCAAATCAGTGAACTGCTGAAGAACCCAAAGGAATTGATGAAAGGGGTGCAGCACCTGCTCAATGAGAATCTTGAACTCAGGCAACAGGTGGCTGAATTCGGCAAATTACAGCTTCAGCAACTTAAGCAGGAACTTGCCGCCCGGGTGCAACAATACAACGGGATCAATTTCCTGTTCGCCAGGGTTGACCTCAACGCTGAAATGGCAAAGGATCTGGCATACCTGCTGAATGCATCTACTCCTGATCTTTTCCTGGTACTTGCTACCGAGGCTGATGGAAAAGCCACCCTGACGGTGATGCTGTCGGATCCCTTGGTAAAAGAACGCAAACTGCATGCGGGAAATATCATTCGTGAACTTGCAAAGGAAATTCAGGGCGGCGGCGGCGGGCAGCCTCACATTGCCACAGCCGGCGGTAAATACCCCGGTGGGATTCCTGCGGCGCTGGAAAAGGCAAAAGCCATTCTGACAGCCTGACCCGGACAGGCAGATCGTACCGAAATTTTATGTAAGTTTGTAGGGATTTTTAAGCATATGGAGAACATCGAAAGCACACCGGTCGACCCGGGAGAAAGCCAGTCAGAGGAAGTGGTTGTTGAGGATACTGAAATTTTTGAATTCAGGCAGACAAGGTTGCCCCATAATCCGTTCTTAAGCCGGGGATGCTGCCAGTCTCCTAAGATTTATTCTAAAAATGCCACCGTATTCCAGCACCGTTGCAGTAAATTAGACTCTCACGACTGGCTGAAAAATATCCCGCTTTCCGAGAATATGGGTCCAACTGATGTTGTTGAAGTGCGGTTTAAAAACAGCCGCAAGGATTATTTCCGCACCCCGCCTGAACTGGAACTGGTTGTTGGAGACATTGTAGCGGTGGAAGCCTCTCCCGGGCATGATATTGGCATTGTTAGCATGGCAGGAGAAATGATGCGGTACCAATTATCTAAAAAACACTTGCAACCCACTCCCGAAGATATTAAAAAAGTTTACCGTAAAGCCCGACTTGCCGACCTTGAAAAATGGATCGGTTCCGTGGAAATTGAAACTTCCACGATGTTTAGTGCCCGCGGCATAGCCGAAAATCTTGGCTTATCGATGAAGATCAATGATGTTGAGATACAAGGAGATAACACAAAAGCGATTTTTTATTATACTGCTGAAGACCGGGTCGATTTCAGGGAGTTGATCAAACTCCTGGCCGAGGAATTCAAAATCCGCATTGAAATGCGGCAGATCGGAGCCCGGCAGGAAGCCAGCCGCCTAGGAGGCATCGGATCCTGCGGCAGAGAACTATGCTGTACAACATGGATGAGCGACTTCAAATCCGTAACAACGAATGCCGCAAGAGTTCAGCAGTTGTCGTTGAATCCGCAAAAACTTGCCGGTCAGTGCAGCAAACTCAAATGTTGCCTCAATTATGAATACGACACCTATGTTGATGCCTTAAAAGGACTGCCAGATACAGATGTGCGATTAAAATTAAAGCGTGGCGAAGCCACACACCAGAAAACTGACATTTTCCAAAAACTCCTCTGGTATTCTTATGTCAATGACCCCGGTAACCTGATTGGCATTCCTGTTGATGCGGCGAAGTTTATCCTGGAAGAGAATAAAAAAGGGATCCTGCCGGAAAAACTTGAAGATTATTCGAAAATAGTTGAGAAAAAGACTGAATTTGAGAGCGGCGCTGTTCAGGATGATCTCACCCGCTTTGACCATTTATAATCATTCCATTGCTAGAATTTGTGCAATGATCCGGATCCTGGACAAAAAATCATTCCTGTTGCCATTGTTAATTCTGATGGTCCTTATTTCATGTGATTCAAACCGTGTATATGAGGATCATAAGCCGTTGCAGAAAGGGGCCTGGAATGTAAAAAACAAGCTGCAGTTCGATGTGGCAATTTCCGATTTGCTATTACGTTATAAGGTGTATCTGAATGTTCGCAATGGCCGGGAATATCCTTACAGCAACCTTTTCCTGTTTTTAACCACTGTTTCGCCTGACGGAAAGGTGGCACGTGATACGGTCGAACTGACCCTGGCCGATTTCGACGGGCGATGGTTGGGATCCGGAATGGGGAGTGTGAAATTCAGCAGGTTTTTATTTGACCAGAATGTCCGGTTCCAACAGGCTGGAAACTACCAGTTCGTTTTGGAACAAGCCATGCGGGTAAATGTTTTGGAAGGGATCTATGATATTGGGTTACGCATCGAAAAACAATAGTCGGAGAATATTAATTTCTGATTTTCAGTAAAATGGCTGGATCTTTTAATGCCACATCACAAGCGAACAAATATCTGAAGCGATTCTGGGCTTCATTTTGCCTTGCTATTTTCTTGATCGTGTTATTTTTTATTGCGGTTGCCTATGGGCTGTTTGGTAAAATGCCTTCTTTCGAAGAACTGGAAAATCCTAAGAGCAACCTTGCCACAGAAGTGATTTCTTCTGATGGTAAACTTTTGGGGAAATATTATATCGAGAACAGGTCAAACACCCCTTACCAGGAACTTTCACCC
>JBBQUQ010000029.1:0-35242 GCA_038212325.1 Bacteroidales bacterium | reverse complement strand
AAGCCCGAGATGAATATGCCCCTGTAACCCTTGGCTGAAGCCAAGGGCAATAAATCAGAGGCAATTTGAATTATCCCAGGGCTGAAGCCAAGGGCAATAAATCAGAGGCAATTTGAATTATCCCAGGCTAAAACTATATTGTCTCTGGCTTTATTTGAACTGAACCTGGCTTCAGGTGCATTGCTGGTTTTATTTGAACTGAACCAGGCTTCTGATGTATTGCCCCTGGCTTCAGCCAGGGGTCAAAAAGGCTGGTTCACCGCGGGCTTTAGCCCCATAATATCAGGGGTTTACAATATGTTCTGTTTTCACCCATTTATTTACATTATTTGTTGATAATTTCAAAAGAGATGGTGAGGGTTTCTCCATTCTGATCGACCAGGGTAAGCCGGTGGCTGCCGGGTGCGGACGAGAGTGCCATCTGGTGAATTCCGGCGGTGATTCCGGTGAAGCGATCATCGATGTGCCAGAATACCTGGGCGGAGGAATTGCGGTGAGCCACTTTGAATATAATGCTACCCGGTTTCCCGTCGAGATCGACCGGGATATAGAGTTTGCTGTTATTTTTCGGGTAGATGATGTCCATGTTTCTCCGTTCGGCATTTGCCATGCAACCGGGACGAAACGGTGGCAAGACCTTGTAAAAGGGGTTTTTATTGCGAAAATACCACTCCTGCACCGGCGGAAGCACAAACCATGGAACATGCAGCATGTTTTCGGGCGATTCGCAGCCTGAAGTGACCTGCCACATCCCGGTTTTATCAAGATGTATGAGTTGGTGAAACGGGCAGGGCAGCGTTTTTGCTCCTTCTTTCGGGATCCATAGGGTGTCGGTGAATTCGCAGATGGAGGTGGCCCGGTAACCGCTGTACCTGCAAACAGGCGCCTGCATCATTGCCCCTGCAGGAGGTTTAAACCAGTCGCCTGCCGGCAGTGTTTTAAAAATATCGAACAGGATGGGTGCAGCAATGCCTATTCCTGTCAACCCCGGTCGTCCTTCGCCTGAGGCATTTCCGACCCACACGGCCACAACATACCCGGGGGTTACCCCGATGGACCATGCATCGCGGTTTCCAAAGCTCGTGCCGGTTTTCCATGCAATTTTGTGCGATGACGAAAACTGCTGCCATTGCATTTCAGCATCAGGACGAGAAACCTCGACCATGGCTTCGAATGCCAGCCAGATGGATCCTGCAGCGAGCCATGAGGAGCGATCACTGAAGGGTTGTTTTGGCGGGTCAACAGGTAATAAATAAGCAGGCGGATGAAAATCGCCCCTGTTGTATGTGCCGCCGTGTTCGGCATAGTGATTCAGCGTGCGTGCCATGGAGGCATAGATCCCTGAAAGGTCCCAAAGGTTGGCCTCAGCGCCGCCGAGGATGATCGACAGGCCATAATGTCCGGCCGGCTTTGACAACGTTGTCAGCCCCAAATTCCGGAGAAGGTCATAAAATTGCTCGTATCCATAAGTCTGCAGCATTTTCACCGCAGGAATGTTCAGCGACCGCGACAGCGCCATTTTGGCCGGTACGGCTCCATCATAAATGAGGTTGTAATTTTCGGGGATGAAGCCGCCAATCTGTGTCGGGATATCAGGAACCAGCGTAGTGGGCAGTAAAAGCCCGTCATTCAGCATGGCGGCGTAAAGAAAAGGTTTCAGAATGCTGCCGGTACTCCTTGGGGCAGTGATAATATCGACGCTATTTCCGTGCTCCCGGGCACCCGTTCCGGGGATGTTTCCGGAATAGGCGAGCACATTGCCTGTATTTACCTCGAGAACCAGGGCCGCTGCATTGAATATTTCATTGGCATTAAGCTGAATGCTGTGCAGGTCAAGGATGTCGTTTACCCGCTTTTGCAGTGCAATATCCACGGTTGTGTTAACCAGTGTCCCTTTATTTCCTTCGCTTGCTGCACGGCTGAGCAGATGCGGTGACCATTGCGGCAAGGGGAAGGGCTTTACCGGCAGCTTTTCACACTTTGCGAGGTCGCAGGTGGAGGCATCGATCACACCCCGGTCAAGAAGCAGGTTGAGGAGCCGGTTGCGCCGGGCCAGCAAAAATCTGGGGTTGCGCCCGGGATAGATGAGCCCCGGGCTGTTAGGCAAAACTGCCAGGGTGGCTGCTTCGGCCCATGACAGATTCCGGGCATCGGTTCCGAAATAACGCCAGGCTGCTGCATCCAGGCCCACAACATTGCCGCCAAAGGGTGCGTGCGAGGCATAAATCCGCAATATTTCAGCTTTGCTGCGGGTAAACTCGAGCCTGAAGGCCAATAGGATCTCTTTGGCTTTTTCAACGAAGGTACGCTCCTTGTTTTTGCGCACCAGGCGGATCACCTGCATGCTGATGGTGCTGCCGCCACTGACAATTCTGCGATGTTTCAGATTGAGGTATGCCGCCCTGACAAGCGCTGCAGGATTAAATCCCGGGTGGTACCGGAAATACCTGTCTTCGTAGTGGATGATGGCCAGTTTGAATTTTTCGGGGACCATCCCGCGCTCAGGAAACCGCCATTGCTGATCGGCCGATATTTTTGCGCCAAGGAGGTTCCCGTTTCGGTCGAGCATAACAGTTGAAAGAGGATCATTAAACAATGGCCGCGGGAGGGAAACCCAGAAAAGGAGCGCAATCACCACGAACAATGCATAGATCAGGTAACGCTGCATACGGTTGACCGGGAACATTTTAAATGCAAAATGCAAAATGCAAAAGTTAAAATGCAAAAGTTAAAATGGCAAAATCAGGGTCATCATAATTGGCTGGCTATTTTGAGGTTGGGATTACGTCAACCCAGTAGCCGGGCACCCTGGCGCTGACGGTGTTATCATACATGGCTTCGCAACCGGTTGCAGGAAGGTAGAACCTGCCAGGATAGGTGGCCATCAGCATCACCCTGAATGTTTTGGTCTGGCCGGGGGCCAGGTCAAAAAAGGTGTTGACACGGTCGTCCCTCACATCCTGGTAGGCAAATACCGAAGTTGTAGTGTTAGCTTGCGCCAGGTCGCTGTTTCGTGCATTGATGACCTCCCACCCTGAAGGGAAGACTTGCGACAAAGCCAGTTGCTTGTATTCGCCCCGCAACCCGGGATTTGTGACAGATACCTCTGCCATGAAACTGGTTCCCTGTGCGAGTACCCGGGGCTTGACGACCGCACCGGTCATGGACTTGAAGGCAAGGGCGATCTTCAGGTTGCCGGATGAGGATGTGGTATCGCCCTGCGCCGGAATCCCGGTGATGACCAGACGGGCAAACAGGATGTTTTTTCCCTGGTTCGCAACCTGGATAACCCCCTTTTTGCCTGGCTGCACATCGATTTTCCGGGTGAGCAATGGTTTTCCTGAGGATATGTCTTCCGGCGGACCAGCGGACATGGGGACCAGCGGACTCGCGGACTGGCGGATGGAGGCCCTGATGCCGCTGCCTCCTGAATTTCCCGTGAACCGGGCAATGGCCTGCAGTGCAAAAGAGGTTGATTGAGTGCTGCACCATTCATTGCTGCACAACGTTGCTGAGATCTCCTTTACCAGCGGGATGGCTTTGGTTTTCATATCCATAAGGCACAAGGCATCAACGATCATGGCTTTATCGCGCAAGTCGGATCCGTAAGTATCGGAAAGTTCACGGTAGGGCTTTACCGAAGCCGGCAATGCGTTGATCAGCTTCACGGCTGCCTCCCGTTTACCGGCGACCTGGTAGGCCATGGCCAGCTGCCACCTGGCAGAAACGGACAAATCCTTCTTCTCCAGCAACTTGTTCATTGAACCTAATTCAGGCGACCTGGCCAGGGCCAGGGTGTAGAGGCGATAGGCCTGCATCAGGTCATTGTTATAAGGTGTGGCATTATAGGTCCAGGATACCGCCTTCTGGCGCTGAAATTCTTTCCATGCCGGCAGGAAACTGACCGGCAGCGCAAATCCCTTCTGTTCCGCCTCGAGCAGGAAATGGCCGGCATAGCTTGTTCCCCATTCATCGGCATATTGGGCGCCAGGCCAGCTGGCCAATCCGCCATTTGTCATTTGAAATGATTTCATCCGCTGAATGGCGCCCCGGATGTTTTGTTCCATCTCTGTTGTGGCGGTTCCGGTTAAATCGGTCAACCCAGGCAGGTACAATTGCGGGAATGCTGCAGATACAGTTTGTTCAATGCATCCATAAGGATAATGGACAAGGTACGACAGCCTCTTTTCAAGGTTCAACGGGGGGATGGCAGAAATTTCAAGGGTTCCCCTGTTTGTTCCCGGGATGCCTGGTGCGCGGAAATCACTGGTCCATGTGCCTCCCGGCTGAATTGCTTTTTCCACAACATTGGTGACTGGTGAATCGGGGTTTCGCACCCCGATCTCGAATGCGTGTTCGGCCTTTTTATTGCCGCTGGTGGCCAGGATGGTCAATTTGCCAATGCCAACCGCCTGTTTAACCTGAAGGTCAAACGTCACAAGTTGATCGCCGGTTCCGGTGAATGAAAGTTGCCGTGTATTTCCACCCGTGATGGTGAACATTTCGTTGACGATCAACTCGACCTTTACATTTTTCACAGACCTGTCCATGGCAAACACGCTCACAGGCAACCTGACGGTTTCACCAGGGCCAACCACCCTTGGCAAGGTTCCGAGGACCATCAGCGGTTTCTTTACGGCTGCAGTCTTTTCATCGCGGCCGTAAGCTCCATCCTGACCGGCAACCAGCATCACCCTTACCGAACCTACATACTCAGGCATGATAAACGAATGTGCCCTGCCCTGCCCTTTTTTGAGTTCGAACGGGCCGAGGAATTTCACCATGGGTTTGAAACGATTCGCTTTCAGACTGCTTTTATTCAAGGCCTCCTGGTCGCCCCCGATGCTCAGGATGCGCTGCAGTTCCCCGCTGAAGGCACCCATCACCTGGTCGAACAGATCCCAGGTTTTTACGCCCAGGGCCTCCCGGGCATAAAACACACTCCGCGGATCGGGTGTTTTAAAGCGGGTAAGATCGAGCAGGCCTTCGTCAACCATGGCAAGGGTGTAGGTGATTGGCTTACCGTTGGCCTCCTTTACATTGATCGTCACCTCTTTGCCGGGTTCCAGCTCATTGCGCATGCTGATGACAGGGTTTAGTTGTGTGACAGGGTTTTCGATTGCCACCGGAATTACGCCATACAGCCTGATGGGCAAGTCATTCTTTGTTTGGGAATGCGGCTGGATCAATGTCACAAAAGCGTAACAGCCGGGCGACATGGCCTCCGTGGCATCAAAGGTGATGCCGGTAGTACCCCTTGTCGTTTGCACCCAGAATGATTTCAGGATGTTCGAACCGGTTTCGAGGGTTACCAGGGCACGACCGTCGGGCGAGGCAGGGAGCGTCAGCGTGACTTTTTCCCCGACTTTGTAGCGACTTTTGTCCGTGGTCAGCGTCAGCATGGCTGCAGCCTGCTTTTCACCTCCCGGCATGCGGAAATAACCTGGCCAGTCGACATACACGACCTTTCCTGCTGCATGTCCCGAGGTTTTATCCGTCACTTTAACCAGATATCGTCCCCAGCTGTCATACCCTGCCCGGAAAGGGAAAACGGCCCTGCCGTTGACCGTTTTCACCGTTGATGAATCGGATGGCCTGATATAGGATGTTGAGATAAAAGCGGCTGATCCGGCATCGGAATTGTCCCACCACCATCGCCAGTCAAGTTTGAACACCTCAATTTTCAGGCGATTTGACGGGACGATCCCGCCTTGGGCATCCACATTGAGCAGGCTGATATTGTAGGTTTTATCCGTATACAATACCCGGTCGCCTCCCGCTTCCTTTGGGGTGCTGATTCCTGCATAGGACTGATATGGATAATATGGAATTGTAAACATGTCGATGCTGAAATCTCCTCCATCTTCAAAGACCATGGTTTCGAAACTCGCCTTGAGTGCCCCCGGGGCGATATTGGTCACATGAATCTTCGGTGCAACCAGCGTTCGGCCATTCGCATCAAGCCGGCCATCAAATACGGTGATGTTTTCTGCTGCAAAACCTGCTGTCGGATTATCAAACACATAACCGGGGAAGTTGTTAAAAGCGGTCACCGATTTTGACAGGGTAAGCATCACTTTGGCCTTCAGGTTGCGGGCAGCAGCTCCGGTAAGCCAGGTTGCTTCAAGCATTGCAGCGGGAACCTTATCCCTGACAAGGCGGTCTGTTTTAAAATCGAAGTTGATTTTCAGTCGGTTTGGCTTCACTGTTTCTATTTTCAGCGTTTTCCGGAATTCGGCCCCGCCCACGTTCACCTTCGCCAGCCAGTTGCCCGTTGGCGCATCACTGGCGGTGGCCGTAGAAAAGTTATAGAAGCCGTTCACAGGATTTGACCTGACCGTGCGGATGATCAGCTGCCCGTTGGGGTTAAACAGTGACATACTCACCGGGTGGTGCATGGGGAGCCGGTGCAATTTATCTTCCAGGATAAAAGAGAGGTAGATCGAATCGCCCGGACGCCACACACCCCGTTCGCCATAGATGAATCCCTTGATCCCTTTTTGCACAGGTTCGCCGCTTACATCGAACATGCTGAGCGAAAGAGAATTTCCATCGGTAAGTTTCAGGTAACCCGTTTGCAGGCCGTTGCGTGCGACAACAATAAACGGCCGGTTTTTAAGTGGCACGATGGCCATGCCTTCAGAATTGGTGATGGCTGTTCCGATGTTTTGCAGCTGAAAATTATAGAACTCAACACGAACACCTGAAAGCGATTTTGCAGACACCAGGTTAGTGACGAAAATATGGCAGTTGTCGTCGCTGCCTGCCTTGGCGATCATGCCAAGGTCTGATGCCAGCACATTCCGGCTGATCGCCTTGTTGAAAAAGTAAGAGGGCTTGCAAGGGTTGTTGCGCTCCTCCCAGCGATAGTTTCGCCAGCCGCCATCCCGGTAATCATCGTCGCCATAACTGTTGTAATAGTTCCAGTCCTGGTCATTCTCCGTGCCCGGGTCATTGTCAACCAGCAAATCCTTGCCCGGCAACTCCATTTTTGCAGAATCGGTGCAGGGATAGGTTGAATATTCCTTTTTAAACCTGAGGATGACGGAATAAATGGCCCCCGGTTCTGCATGCATGAGCGATGAAAGGTCGATGGAATAGCGGTTCCATTTGCCATAATCGGCCACACCCCTGAGCGGTATGGTTTTTTTCAGGACAACACGTCCGACCCTGGCAAGCTGTGAATTGTCGTTCAGTTCGTTGACCTGTAAAAACTGGAGAATGTTGTTTGAAAATATCCGTACAACTTTGATATCCACTGCATCCAGGTTTACCGCCTCAAAGGGAAGCAGCATGCCGTTGGAAGCCGGCAGGATCACTCCGTCGCCGGTAAAACGAACACCAGGTTTCGTATTCTCAGTAACGACATGTTCTTCTACCCTTTTTCCCAGAAGCGCCTGGTTTAGGTTGCGAATAGCAGGCTCAAGGACCAGTACGGCCTTTTTATCGTCACTTTCAGGGAGGTATATCCAAAGAAGGTTGTCTTCAACAGCATACCTGAGATTGTCGAATTTACCAACCCTGAAAAGCCCTTCGAGATTCTGATCCGCTTTGAGCGGATCGGAGAACTGGATTCTCAGGCTTTGCTGTTCCCTGGTGGAACTTTTCACGGAGAGGACTTTAAAATCGTTGAGGGAGGGAATTTCCACCTGCATGCTGCCAACTGTTCTCGAATCTACAGGCGATCCGTCCCATCTGAGGGTGATCTCACTGGTTCGGTGGTCCCTGACGACTGAGTCGACCCGAAAAAGGTGCAGGCGTTTCTTCTGATCATGTATCCAGGTGACCGGCAGATCCCTACCACCCTGGCTGGCCGTGAGAATTTGCTCTACCTGCCAGTCATCAGCCATGTCGGAGGTGCGAAGAGTTCCGTTCAGGTGTTCCCTTGAAAGGTCGCTGTGGGCGTATGCTTTATGGTTGTCGGCCTCCACCGACAGTTCCTGCGACATCGTTTGAAAACCGAACACCATCGTTTTCAGGGAGTCGGGAATGGTTATTAAACGTGAAAGGTAAAATTCAACGCGGTAAGTCTGGTTTTGGGGCAGAACTTCATCTGGCAAAAACTCCAGGGTGCGGCTGTCGCTCCAGTAAGTTTTTCCCTTAATCGCCGGGTTGAATTTAAAATATTCCCCGGATAATGGTTTGCTAAGGGAACCGGAGTCGGCAAAATCGCCGGCAAGCCTGACTTTGACAGAGGTTCGGGCAGAAACAAGACCGGAGGTGAAGCCCTGCACATATTCGCGAAAGGCAGGATTGACCCTTGCCGGGGCTTGTTGCCATTTACCTCGATGGGAAATTATCAGCATGATAGCGATGAAGATCACAATGCATGCAGCAAACAGATAGAATGAGATTTTTTTCATAAGTGCCCCGTTTTTCATAAGCAATATTATGAAAAAACGGGGCACTTACGAATGCAAAGCAAGAAAAGTAAATCGCAGGTTAATACCTTTTTTTAAATCCGCCGGATGATTTATCACCATAGCCACCGCCACTACTCCTGCCGCCGCCGCCACGTGATTCTCCACCGTAGCCACCACCACCGCGCGAATCGCCGAAACCACCGGGTTTGCGGTCGGTTTTAGGGCGTGCTTCAGAAACGGTCATCACTTTGCCGTCGAATTCGGCATTATTTAATTCTTCGATGGCCTTGGCGGCCTCTTCATCGTTGGTCATTTCCACGAAGCCAAATCCTCTTGACCGTCCGGAAAAATTGTCTTTAATCACTTTAGCTGATGTTACGGCGCCATAGTCAGCAAATGCCTGCTTCAGATCCTCGTCGTTGATCCTGAAACTCAAATTTGATACAAAAATGTTTTTCATAACTTGTTTTGTGAATGAATACTGGATGGCTGGTGATTTTAAGCTTCAATCACGAGAAGGAACCGGCGGCGATACAACTTCGAGGAGGTGATAACGACTGAATGGCTTGCCTTGTGGATCTCTGAATTTTCAAAAGCCGATGCAAAGATAAACAATATAACCGTGCGAATAACAATATTTTATGTTCGCCGGTCAATTCATCATCTTGAGAAAAATGACTACGCCCAAACATCTCAAGACAGCCGTGATCGTAAAATTCAGTGCTGCCGGAGTGCGCCAGTGGAGATGGCCATCAGGTTTATTCTGTTTTGAAAATAACAGAAAAAGGGTGATCTTTGCAACAGAAACCAAACACAAACTGTATGACAAAGAGACTCCTTCCATTATTGCTTGTATTCCTGTTTGCATTTGTTGCCTGCAACCAGGGAACCAGGGACGCAGCTGAAGCTGCCAAAAACGACACCACCCGCATTGCAGTGCTCACATTTGAAAAGCAGGCCGACAGCTGCATCGACAAGCCGGTAATCATTGAAGGAACCGTACTTCACCTGTGCAAGCACGGCGGAAAAAGGATGTTCCTCGTCGACGGCACCGACAGCATCCGTGTTGAGATTACGGCCGGCCCTCAAATTGTTAAATTTGACGATGCCCTCATCGGCAGCCGGGTACGGGTTTTCGGCACGCTGAAAGAGGAACAGATCGATGCCAAATACCTCAACGAATGGGAAGCGGAAGTAAAAAAACCCGAGGAAAACCATAGTGTCGGCGTTCATACCGGCGCAAAAGGCCACGAAGACCAGGGGGTACAGGAAAAGCTCGACCAGATCAACGGCATGCGGGAGGATTTGAAGAACTGCGGGAAGGACCATTTGTCGTTCTACTCCATCGAGGCCTATAAATTCATTGAACTGAAATAATCCATGCAGGCAAAAACGCTCCGCCGGTGGAACAATGTTCTTCACCGTGATATTGGTTATTTATGTGTTGGCATGACCCTAATCTATGCGATCTCCGGCATTGTGCTTAACCATTTCAAATCAGGCGATTTTCAGCATCCCGATTATGGCAAGGCCTACACCGAGCTCAAAGTTGCACTGCCAAAGGATGGAAAAGTCGACCAGGCTTACATCTATTCAGTGCTTGACCAGGCGGATGAAAAAGATCATTACAAAAGCTATATCACAGGAGAAGGCTACGTGCAGATTTTCCTGACAAAGGGATTCGTTTATGTGGATCTGAACACCGGAGAAGCCGAGATGGAGCGGAAAACAACGCGATATGGAATTAAGGAGATGAATCTGCTGCATTATAACAACCTGAAAAAGTTATACACATGGTTTTCTGATCTTTATGCCGTCGCACTGATCATCCTGGCCATCACCGGGCTCTTTGTTTTAAGGGGCAGGAACGGCATCCTGGGCAGGGGGGCGTGGCTTACGGCCATCGGGATCATTTTGCCGGCGTTATTTTTGCTTTTTATATAATTAATTTTTTAACCACAATAGGCACAATGGATCACAGTAGAAAGTCACAATAGTAAGTATAAAAATAATTCTATGTGTTTTTCTAATGTGTACTATGTGTTATTGTGGTTATTTTTGCACATAACCATCCGAAAGTACAATCCTGATGTTTACCGCAGGTTTTGTGAATTATACCATTTTTTCGCTCTGGGACACCTATCGCGAACATCCCCTGTTAACGCTGCTCGACCCGAAGCGCATTTCCGATATGATAAATTCCATGCTGACCACGCTGGAATGTGCCTATGATGATTTTACGATTGCACAATTCGTCCGATTGCGGCCAGATGAGCGCCTGGTATGTGTTCAGCGCGGTTGGGTTTTACCCCGTTTGCCCGGGAACCACCCGGTATGCGATTGGCAGCCCATGCATTCAGTGAGCCGTCATCACCTTGCCCGGCAACAAGATTTTTACGATAAAAGCACCGCATTTAAGCGAGAAGAACGCGGAACCTTAATATTCAATATGGGGCCAGAGCCTGAACAGTATAAGAAATAACCCTTATCTTTGTTGAATATTTTCACTTTTAAGACCCAACGACATGAAATATTTTCTTCTTTTTGTAACAGCTATCATCTTTTCGGTCAGTGTTTTTGCACAGGAACAGAAGCACGTTGTTTTTTTAAAGAACAAAGACAACAGCCCATATTCCCTTTCCGACCCGCTGGCCTTCCTAACCCAGCGATCCCTTGACCGGCGTTCGAAGTCGGCTATCCCCCTCGACATGAAGGATATTCCTGTTACACCCTCCTATGCAGCGCAAATCGCTGCAACCGGTGCCGTGGTGGTTTATCCGCTGAAATGGTTCAATGCAGTGGTTGTGAAAGCGAACGACCCGGCGATATTGTCGGCTATTGCGGTGCTGCCGTTTGTAGATCACATTGACCAGGTATTGACCGATAAACCCTTGAAAATTTCAGGTGAACAAGGCATTAAAGCAGCCCATGGCATTCCTCCTTACACGATGTTCAAACAGGTTCCCTCTGCCAGCGTTAAATCATCCACCATACTCAATTACGGTCAGGCATACAACCAGGCACACATGATCGCCGTTGACGGACTTCACGATCTTGGTTTCACAGGCCAGGGGATGATGATTGCCGTGCTGGATGCAGGTTTTTATCATGTTAACCAGATCGCTGCTTTCGACAGCCTGTGGATGAATGGCCAGATCCTTGGCACACGCGATTTCAGCATTCCGGGCAACAATGTTTTCGGCGACGACATGCATACCCATGGAACCAGTGTGCTTTCAACCATGGGCGCCAACCTGCCCGGGGAAATGGTTGGCACGGCACCTCATGCCTCCTTCTGGCTCGTCAGAACGGAAGTCGGAGATTATGAAGCGCTGATTGAAGAGTACAACTGGGCAGCAGGCGCCGAATTCGCCGACAGTGTTGGCGTTGACGTGATCAACACATCCCTCGGTTACACAACCTTTGACAACCCGGCTTTTAATCATACGTATGCCGATCTCGACGGAAACACAACCCCGATAACCCGTGCTGCCGACCTGGCAGCAAGCCGAGGTATGCTGGTCGTTAACAGCGCCGGCAATGAAGGGGGGTCGGCATGGCAATATATTGGCGCACCGGCCGACGGCGACAGTGTGTTTTCGATCGGAGCGGTTGATGCATCGGGCTTTTACGCCTCGTTTAGCTCAACCGGGCCAACAGCCGACGGCCGCATCAAGCCCGATGTCATGGCCCAGGGCCAGGGAACAACCGTTGTTTCCGGCTGGGGTGGCGTGGTGCAGGGAAGCGGCACATCGTTTTCCTCCCCGGTTATGTCAGGTGCACTGGCATGTTTGTGGCAGTCGACCATCGCATTTTCGGCAGAGCAGGTACGCACAGCTGTGCGCAACACCGCCTCAAGGGCCAGCATGCCCGACAACCTTTACGGATGGGGGATTCCCAACCTTATGAATGCAAGAACCCTTCTATCCATTCCCGATCAGGGGACCCAAGCTGCAAGCCATTTCAGCCTGTTTCCGGTACCTTTCTCTTCTTCGCCAACCCTGCATTGCAGCATGAAAACAACTGAACATATCAGGGTTGAGGTTCTTGCAGTAACCGGACAGTTGTTAAATGCAGCTGTTTACCGGAACCAGCCATCCGGCACGATACAACTCGATCAGTTTAATGGCTATCCTTCCGGGATCTATTTCCTGCGTATTTCAACGGAAAAAGCTTCCGAGGTTCTCAGGGCCGTGAAACTGTAGTTCCTGCTTCAGCAGCTGCCAGCTCCACATGACACCCCGGAAAGACAAAGGCAAAAGTTCAGGAAAGTTGAAGAATTCCGGCATTGAAGAACGGCTTGCCAACACAACATTCGCACTCCTGTTGCTGGCAGCCATCACTTTTATGGTTTACGCAAGGACCCTGGTTCTTGACTACACCAAGCTTGACGACTCAATTTTTATTGTCGAGAATGCGCAATATAACGCCGACGCGAACAATATTGTCGTTTCATTTCAGCGCGGATTGTTTAATCCCACCAAAGATGCCTATTACCGTCCGCTGTTCCTGGTCGATTTCATCCTTGAATCACGCCTTTTCGGGGTTAAACCGGCAGGATACCATTTCACGAACCTGCTTTTTCACATCATTTCGGTGATGCTGCTGTTCCTGTTTCTCAAACGGATCAAAATTCCCCCGGCCGACTCATTTCTTCTTTCGCTCCTCTTTGCCGTTCACCCAGTACTTACGCAGGCCGTCGCCTGGATTCCGGGCAGAAACGACATGCTGTTGATGATCTTCTTCCTATCATCCTTTATCCTGCTGCTTAAATACCTTGAAAAGACGTCGCCTGCCATGCTGCTCATGCATACCTTACTCATCCTGGCTGCACTGTTTACGAAAGAGACCGCCATCATCATCCCTGTCATCATAGGCAGTGTTGCCATTTTCTACCTGAAATGCGGATGGCGAAGGCTGGTTTTTCCGGTGATCGGATGGATAACGGCGGTCGCCGTATGGATACTCATAAGATCAAACGCCACCCTCGCCAAAAACTGGGTTTCCCCCGTTGAAATGATGCACACCGGCATCGACAGGCTGGGCGTGATCCTGCAATATCTTGGAAAAATCTTCTTCCCGGTTAACCTTACCGTGTTCCCCGTGGCTGAAGATATCACGCTGATCTGGGGCATCCTGGCCGTGATAGGACTTACCGGGCTGGTTATTTATTCGAAGAGTTACACCAAACCATTGACCTACCTTGGCCTGTTCTGGTTCATCATTTTCCTGATCCCGGTTTTGATTGTTCCAAAATCGCTGAACGACCAGGTTTTTGAGCACCGGCTCTATCTCCCGGTAATCGGGATCCTGATCATGCTGAGCCAGGCAGTACCCTTTAACGGCACCCTTGCGCCCAGGATTAAATTTACCCTCGTAGCTGCCATTGCATTGGCTTTTGCCCTCCAGAGTTTTATCCGCACCGGTTACTTCAGCGATCCCATTACCTTCTGGACCCATGCTGTTGCGGGCTCTCCGCATTCTGCATATGCGAAAGCCCTTCTTGGGACCAAGGTGGAAGATCCTGCCGAAAGGGAAAAGCTTTTCAGGGAGGCGCGTGCGCTCGACCCGAACCTGAAGAACCTCAATTATTACCTGGGCAAAGTATTGTTCGACAGAAAAGAAACAGACAGTGCAGAATATTACTTAAGAAAAGAGGTTGTACTTAACCCGATCCCCGACGCCTACTTTTTAATGGCACAGATCGCATTTTCAAATAACAGTTTCGACAGTGCTGCAATATACCTCGAGAAGGTGATTGAACTTAACCCTTTTGATCCGCAGGCCAACAACAACCTGGTTCTGCTGTATTACCAGCATGGCAATCCTGAAAAGGCCAGGCAAGTTATCCGCAACATGCAACTCAGGGGGATGGCGGTCGGAGATGACTTGCTTCAACTGGTAAAATAAATGTTTCACGCAGATTTATCACCTGGTTTTTCTCCTGCTGAGCAGATCCTCGACAATGTCCTCAACCACAACGACTCCTTCCATCTCTTTGTTCCTGTTGATTACCGGAACCGCAAGGAGATTGTATCTGGAAACGATTTCCGCAAGCGAATCGACCTTATCATCATCGTAAACGCTCACCGAATGCTTGTTCATGATCTCCTTCAGGTGCTTATGGGGGTGGGCAACGACCAACTCCCCCAATGAGACGGACGAGAGGAAATGCTCATTCTTATCAGTCACAATAATGGTATAGATATGTGCAGGTTCAGGTTGGATCCTGCGCAGTTCGTCAAGGGTTTCTGAAACAGTAAGCTCCTCATGAAATGTGTAATAATCTGTTGTCATGAGCGATCCGACAAATTTATCAGGGTATTCCAGCAGTTCCCTGACCTCTTCCGACGACTCTTTTTCCATCTCTTCGAGGAGCTTTTCAGCTTTGTCTTCTGCGAGGGCATCGAGGAGGTCGGCCACTTCGTCGGCTGGCATTTTTTCAAGCACATCGGCTGCTTTTCCGACGGGAAGGCTTTCAACAATATGGATCTGGGCATGGGGTTCCATCTCTTCAAGAACATCGGCTGCCTGTTCCTCGTCGAGGGAGGCAAATATATACATTCTTGTAGCTTTATCGAGGTCTTCAATGATATCGGCCAGGTCGGAAGGATGGAGTGTGTTCAGCCTGGATATTGACTTGCCCAGTTTAATGTTGGCATTTGAAAAATCAACTGCCGCGATGTCGTCCCACAGGATGAATTTCCCCGGTATATCAGCCTTGAAAGGATCGAGCATGGTCTGAATCGGCTTATCGATGCCGATCCTCCGGAGCAGGCCTTCCATTCCAACATCCACGGCAAGTGCATAGGTTCCTGCCGGGATCATCACCATACGTATATCGTTTACGCGAACCAGTTTACGGCCGTTGATGTCGACGATCTGCTTATCCAGGATGTTTTCGGCCAGCCACAGGGAGTTGGAATATGATTCCGGGGAAATATCATGTACTTCCAGGCAGGTGATCCGAAGTTTGCGCTTGAATTTTTTTATCTCAAAGGATGAAAAATCAAGGATCCTGATCTCATTGCCCTTCCTGACTTTGATAGCCACCACACGCGGACGCACCGGCTCTGACTCCTTGCCGGGCAGCGAACTCTGATCAATGAGGAAATCCCTGATTTTTCCAAGGGTGCTTCCATCATCGGAAATGTAGCTTTTACCAAGTATCTGGCTTAAATAGAAGGTAATCTGAGATGTCATATTCGCCTCCTTCTTTTTTTATCCTCTGCAAAGAAGGGCGATACACCGTGAAATAAATCAGGATGGAACCCTACCAGTTCAGGGGTGGATTGTTCTGTATGCTTCGCGCAGGTCCGTCGTCCATTTGATTGTTCAAAAAATTGCCGTGCAAAGATATCGAATTAACCTTTAAAAATCGAAAAAATACTCCACCATCCATAACTGCTACTAATTTCACAATAAATCTTTCTACTTTTGCAAAAATCCACCTATACAGCTTTTATCATGGAAAAAATCCTCGTCATCGGATGCTCCGGACAAATCGGTTCGGAACTTACGCTCGAACTGCGAAAAATTTATGGTGAATCAAAGGTCATCGCCACTGATATCCGTCCCGCACCACCCGAAGTTGCCGGCACCGGGCCCTTTGAGATCCTGGATGTGCTGGATGCCTCCAAGCTCCAGTTGATCCTTGAACACGAAAAGATTACCCAGGTATATCACCTCGCTGCAATCCTGTCGGGAAATGCAGAAAAACGCCCGCTGGCTTCGTGGGACATCAACATGCGCAGCCTCATGAATGTGCTGGAACTTGCCCGCGAACTGAAGATCCCGAAGATATTCTGGCCCTCATCCATTGCGGTCTTCGGGCCATCCACCCCGCGGATGGACACTCCTCAATACACCATCATGGAACCCAATACGGTGTACGGCATCAGCAAGCTTGCCGGAGAGCGCTGGATCGAATATTATTTCAATAAATACGGGGTAGATACCCGCAGCCTGCGTTATCCGGGCCTGATCAGCTACAAAACGGAAGCCGGAGGCGGAACCACGGATTATGCCGTGGAAATATTTTACGAGGCCATCAAACACAAAAAATACGAATGTTTCCTCGGGCCTGATTCAGCACTTCCGATGATGTTCATGCCCGATGCCATCCACGCCACCATTGATGTGATGGAGGCCGATGCTTCCAGTTTATCATTGCGTTCAAGCTACAATGTTGCCGGCATGTGCTTTACGCCGAAAACCCTCGCCGAAGAGATCAGGAAGCATATTCCGGAATTCGAGATCACTTACAAACCCGATTTCCGGCAGGCCATCGCCGATTCGTGGCCGGCATGCATCAACGACGCTGTGGCAAAGAAGGACTGGGGTCTGCATTACGAATATGACCTGGCGCGGATGACGGAGGTGATGTTGACGGAGATTGGGAAGAAGCTTCAGTGAAATGTGAGTGGTGAATTGTGAGTGGTGAGTGGTGAAGAATTAATCCATCAATTTTTCACTTCACCGGAAAAACAATATACCCATCCGTCGTAGCCGGCAACGATGAGCAGGTTGTCAACTATGGCCGGTGTTCCGAAAATTCCGCCGAGCTGTTTGTACATGGAGAGCATGTCGAGCGGCGTTTTAACCAGCTTGCCGATATCTTCGCGGTAAGAATCATCCGCTTTCAGCCATGTAAGGTGATTCGCCTTATAACTGTCAAGTTCAAGAGTCCACAGGATCTTGCCTGTTTTCAGGTCGATGCCGTGAACCTTCCCGGCCAGTGTGCAGAAATAGCCCGTTTTCGTCCCGATGGCACATCCCCCAAAGATGTTAAAACCGGCCGCCGCCTTCCATATCTCCCTGCCGTTCACGATGTCGAGTGCGTACAAGGTCCGGTCGTCGGAGGTGCCCACATAGATCACCGAATCATTCACCGTGACCGGCAATCCCCATCCATTTTGGAACTGCTTCATCCAGTTTGTGTAACCACCTCTTAAATCAATGGCATACAGGTTGTTGTCCCTGGCCCCGGCGAACACCATTCCCCCTGCCAGAACAGGATTACCGGTTACCTCTCCCTTTGGAAAAGAATACTTTCCGGTGGTCTTGAATTTCCAGGCCAGGTTGCCGGTTCTTACATCAATGGCGTAAAGATATCCGTCATACGATCCGGCATACAGCCAGTTTCGTTGGATTGCAGGGGTGGTATGAACCAAATCGCCGGTTTTATAGGTCCAGCGGAGGTAACCGTCATTGATGGAAATGGCATAAATATAATCCCCCGAACCAAAATAGATGATTGAATCTGCAATCACGGGTGTCGAGGTAAAATAATCTGCAAAATCATGCTGCCGGTCGGCGATGAAACCGCCCATGGTCTGATAAATGCCGTCTACCCTCCCTGAGTCCTTCTCCATCCGGTATAGTATTCCGTCGGTTCCCAAAAGGAACAGTCGCTTTTCCGTAATGCATACCGATGATCTGATCGCACCGCCGGTGGGTAGTTTCCATTTTAACTTTCCGGTTGAAAGATCAAGTGCGTAAAGGCTGCTGTCGAGGCTGCCGACAAACACGGTATTTCCGTCAATTACCGGGGAACCGACCACCGGACCGTTCGCTTTGAATTTCCACAGCAAGGTTGGTTTCGTGTCGAGATCGGCCGGCCGTGCGGCTGTCGCTGGCATCATAAACTGGCTGAATGCCTGGTTGAACAACAATACCAGCAGGATCAGTAATTTTACTTTCATGAAAATGGATGTTTTGTGGCAAAGGTACAATTAAAAAAAATGCGGACTGAAAGGCAGGAGAACACGAGGTTATTCGCACATTTTTATCAGTTCGAGAATGGTTTTCCAGTTTCTCGTTGTTGCCTGGAGTTTCAGTTTCTTTTCAAAGAATGTATTGGTCAGTTTGGTATTGCCGTAGCCATTTGGGCAAAAAAGATAGACGGACTTTTCTTTCATGTAAAACTCATCGGGAAGGTAGTCTTTCCCTGTGAGTTTTCATCTACCCATTCCTTCCTTTTTGATGGGAGTTTATATCATATCTACCCACCCGGATGTATTTTTTTTCATGGTACTGCCGCAGCGATTGAAAATGGACTTACCTTTGATTGTATCTAAATCTTCATCTTATGAAAAAATATTTACTTTTTGTCATTCTTGCCGTCTTGTATGCCCAGGCGGGGCATGCACAGGATGTGGCAATACGGAATCAATGTATCATCACCACCCCGGATGCAGGCATCCGCATCGAATTTCAAAAGGGAAGCACATTTCCCGTGGCCCATTTCCCGGGAAAGGCATTTGCGCCGCTATCTCCCGGGCTCAACTGGCTGGCCACTGATCCATTTGCTATAGATAACTATGCCAAGGTTTCGTCGCAAAGCCTGAAAACAGTGGCAGCATGGGGGCTGAACGACCAGCGCCTTTCACTCTACGGTACCTCAGGTACTCCGGAATGGGAAGTTCCTTTCACCATCAATGCGTGGGATGAAGTGATCGACATGACCGACGACGGCAGCCGCATCGCAAACGGGGTGAATGACCAGGTGGAGGTTTACGCGCCGGGTTCATCCATTCCGGTCTGGACGACCACGATATCACGGGATGTAAGAGGAATCCAGATCCGGAATGACGGCCAGCGGGTTTTTGCCGCCGCCGTTGACCAGTCGGCGCAGGATTCTTCATTCGTCTATTGTTTCATCATCGGACAGCCGGCACCGGTATGGGTCAAATCCTTCGTCGGCAATTACACCGCCCTGGTGCTGAGTAAAAGCGGGAACCGTCTGCTGCTCGGGGAATATGGCGGCGGAAACAATAAACTGTTTGTATTGAACACAGCTACCGGGGCACTTATCTATCAAACTGTTTTCGCCGACCAGTATCCACCAGCCATTTCCGATGACGGGAAATACATTGTGAGCGGCGATTTTAGCGGGCATGTTTTTTTACTTGAGTACAACGAAGCCACCACGACGTATGCTGAAAAATGGAACTATACCGTAAACGGTTCCAATTCATGGGTTGCCGGAATGGGCATATCGGGCGACGGCAGCACCATTGCGATCGGCACGCTGATCTTCACGTCGACCGGTTACGACGGTGAGCTTTACGTGTTCAACAACTATTCGCCGGTTCCTTTATGGATCTACCCCGGCATGGGCGACATGGTGCAATGTGTTGATCTCAGCTCCGACGGGGCAATCATTGCAGCAGCCGGCTGGGGGCCGATAGATAACTCCACCCCCGACGTGTTGCTGTTCCGCAGGCAAAGCAATGTGCCTTATCTCACCGTCAATTCCCCGGGATCGAATTTCTGCCTCGACCTCTCTCCCGATGGAAAACTTTGCGTGGCCGGCGGAAAAGCGGTGCATGCCCGCGCCTTTGGCAATGGAGGCAAGCTATACAATATCAATTCCGACCCGGGCGGCGGAACATTGGGCGGCCTCGCCGTTAAATCAGGATCGGCGCAACAGGCCGGGGTAAAAGTTGAAATCATCGGGATGAGCAGCTATTTCACCTTTTCAAATGACTCTTCTGCATACCTCCTGAAATATATCCCCGAAGGAACATATACCGCCCGATATTCGGCTGTCGGCTACTTCACGCAGGACATCACCGGGGTTCAGGTCACTTCCGGCCAGTTAACCACCAGGGATGTAACACTGTTACCAACCGGCGATCCCCCGATGTACCTTACCGCAACCCAGGGAGCCGGGCTCAACGTCGTCCTGAACTGGCAGCCGGCATCCGCCGCGGGCATTACCGGCTACAACATCTACCGCAAGCAATATGCATTTGATTTTTACCCGCCAACTCCCCTCGGAACAGTCGGGCCGGGCCAGCTTACCTATACCGATAATACTGCACTTCCGCTCACCCATTACTTCTACGCAGTAACCGCCGGCTTGCCCGGGACCCTTCAGACCCCCTACTCCAACGATGCCGAGGGCTGGATTTCCACAGGCTTCATCACCGATGAGATCAGTGCATGGGTGGGCTCGACCCCAACCATCGACGGGGTGATCAGTCCCGGCGAATGGGCAGATGCATTTGAGACCGATATTTCAAATTTCCTGGGAAGGCGCGATAACATTATCCGGCCGATCGGCAGCGTGATGGCCTGGTTCAAGGTGAACGCGGCAAAGAGCGAACTTTATGTGGCCGTCGACAACACCTACGATGTTACGCTGGAGGATCATGATGAGATCGCGCTCTATGTCGACGACAACAACGACGGCCTCTATCCGGCCCCGGGCGACAGCACCGAAGGCAACTACTGGGCTGCTCATTATGCCTCGGGGGATGTGATCAAATTCCGCCCGATCTATAACAATGGCGGCGTGGGAAACACTTTTTTCCTGCCATCTCCGCAAATCAAAGTATCGGCTGCGACCGGCCACATCGTATATGAATTTGTCATCCCGCTGGGCACAGCCTCAAACTGGCAGGTTGGCTTCAACAGCCAGAGCCAGAGCGGCATCTTTATTTTTGCCCTCGACGACCCAACCAATTACGATGGCTGGTGGCCATGCCTCAACCAGAATATCTTCACAGCCGAAGGATACGGCACGATCACCTTTGGCGCCGTTGATGGAATACCCCCGCCTCCCCTGAATCTCAGCCTCAACAACCCGGTGGCCCAGAACATCATGCTGCAATGGGACCAACCGGCCATCACCGATTTTGATCATTTCAACATTTACTGGTCAACCGATGGCGGAGCCACCTATCCCAAACTCGACACCACCGTGGGCGTGCAGTATTTCATCACTGTTCCGTCAAACGGGTTGTATATGTTTTATGTAACCACGGTCGACAAGGCAGGCCATGAATCGGTGCCTTCGAACATCGTGCAGACCAACGTGGTGATCGGCATTCAGGAACCGGGCCAGGGCAGCGACATCTCCATGATCAAACTGGGCCCCAACCCGTTTGTTCAGAACCTTGGGATCGATGTCAGGGTCGCTCACGACACCCGGCTTACCATCCGGGTTTCTGATCTCAATGGCAACCTGATGCAAACACTGTACGATTCGGAAATTTCAGCGGGGGTGCAGCACATTGACTGGAGTGGACAAGACCACTCTGGAAACAGCCTTCAGCCGGGGATGTATATGATTCAGCTCTTTACAGAACATGGAAACCCTGTAACCTTTAAAATCGTCAAAGGCAGGTAAACCCGACAATCCCTTTAGGGTGAAAGCCGGAAGGCAGGATTTAATTCTCCCAGTGAGAAACTCTCCTTCAGCCTTACCCCCTTTTCCGTAGCCTCAATGGTGCAGCATTCCCGGTAGAGGTCATGTTCCAGGAAGAGCACATAGCCGTTTTGGGCGGCTTCGGTCATGAAGGCCTCCTTCTCCTTCAGGGTGATCAGCGGGCGGGTGTCGTAGCTCATCACCCATGGCAGGGGAATATGGGCCGCCGAGGGAAGCAGGTCGGCCATGTAAACGACCGTTTTATCCCCGTACCTGATGAAGGGGATCACCTGACCGTCGGTATGGCCGTTGAAAATGCGGACCGAAACACCGGGAAACAGCTCAGTATCTCCTTCGATCAGCTCCAGCTTAGCCAGCTCTTTGATGGGCAGGATGTTCTCTTTCAAAAATGATGCTTTCTCCCGGTTGTTGGGACTGGTAGCCCATTCCCATTGGTGGCGGCTCGTATGGTGCGTGGCGTTTTTAAAGGTAAGTTCGTAGCCTGTCCGGTCTGCATTCCAGCGAACCGCCCCACCCGCATGGTCAAAATGGAGGTGGGTGAGGATCACGTTGGTGATATCATCCGGTGTGAGTCCAAGGCTGGCAAGCGATTTCTCCAGGGTATCCTCTCCGTTGAGATGGTAATTTGCAAAGAATTTCTCCGACTGCTTGTCGCCGATTCCGCAATCGATCAGGATTTTGCGGTCGCCGTCAACGATCAGCAAACAGCGCATCGACCAGTTGCAGAGGTTATTTTCGTCGCTCGGGTAGGATTTGCCCCAGATCACTTTGGGCACCACGCCGAACATGGCGCCGCCGTCGAGTTTTAAGTTACCGGTGTTTATGGGATATAGCTTCATAGTAAATAGTGAAATGGTGAAATAGTGAAATAGTGAAATAGTGAAATTTTCGCAATCTCACCATTTCACCATTTTATATATATTCCTGGACTTCCATCTCCCCCTTCAGCACCCTCAGCGCATTCACTGCCATCGCCTGGAGTTCGTTGTCGCCGGGATAGAGGAAAATCGGCGCAAATTTTTCAACGTGTTCGCTGATGCATCGCACCACAAACTGGCTGTGGGCAATGTCGCCGGTGATGAGAATGGCATCCGCCTGTCCTTTCAGCACGGCAAACATCTCCCCGATGCTTTTCGACACCTGGTAAGCCATGGCCTCCATGATCAGTTTGGCATGCGCGTCGCCGTTGTTGATCCGGTTTTCTATCTCGACGATGTCCCTCGTTCCAAGGTAGGCATTCACTCCGGCGCAATGGGTAAGCAGGCACAGCATTTCATCGAGGGTTTTGTTGCCGCTGTAGCACATTTTAACAACATCGCCCATCGGAAGGGAGCCGCTGCGGACCATTGAAAAAGGCCCATCGCCTTCAAATCCCTGGTTTACATCGATCACGCGGCCCTGGGAATGAGCGCCAACAGTGGTTCCGTTCCCGATGTGCGCCACGATGAGATTCAACTCCTCATACTTCTGCTTGTGCGATTCGGCATGCATCTTTGCCACAGCCTTCTGGTTGAGGGCATGAAAAATTGATTTACGCTGGATCTCAGGAGAGCCTGTGATGCGGGCCAGGTCATGAAACTCATCGACAACCGTAGGGTCGGCAATCATCGCGGCCGATCCGGGCACCTCAGCGGCAATGGCATCTGCCAGCAAACCCGCGATGTTGATGATATCCTCCCCCACAGGGCTATGCATTAAATCCTTCTTTAACAGTTCATTCACCTTGAAAACGCCCGACTGCACCGGCTTGATGAGGCCTCCGCGCGAAATGACGATCTTGAGTTCGTCCAGGCTGAAATCATTGTTCCTGATCTCCCGCAACACGCTCTCCTTGCGAAACTGAACCTGGTCGTAAATTGTTTTAAACGGCGACAGCTCATCTGCCGAATGCCTCCGGCTAATCATGTACAGCAACTTGTGGTTCTGGTATGCGGCAATCTGGGTAAGGTAATCCTTGGGGTTGACTACCAAAATATTAAACAAGGTCATACAATTGGGTTTTTAACGTTTTACATGCTGCGCCGATACTGTCCTCCAACTTCGAAGAGGGCATCGGTGATCTGCCCGATGGAACAGTATTTGGCTGCCTCCATCAGGCTTTCAAAGATATTACTATTTTTTGTTGCCGCCTGCTTCAGGTTTTCAACCATTATGGCCGATTTTTCCTCATTCGTCTTGTGAAGATTATCCAGCATGGCAATCTGGTATTGTTTTTCCTCCTCCGTGGCGCGGATCACTTCGCCGGGAAGCACGGTGGGCGAGCCCTTGCTCGACAGGAAGGTGTTTACGCCGATGATCGGCAGCTTGCCCGAATGCTTAAGCGTTTCATAATAGAGGCTCTCCTCCTGGATGCGGCTGCGCTGGTACATGGTCTCCATCGCGCCCAGCACCCCCCCGCGCTCCGAGATTCGTTCGAACTCCAGCATCACGGCCTCTTCCACCAGGTCGGTCAGCTCTTCGATGATGAAGGCTCCCTGCAGCGGATTCTGGTTTTTTGCCAGCCCAAGCTCATTGTTGATAATCATCTGGATAGCCATCGCCCGGCGCACCGACTCTTCGGTAGGCGTGGTAATTGCTTCATCGTAAGCGTTGGTATGCAGCGAGTTGCAATTGTCGTAGATGGCATACAGGGCCTGCAGCGTGGTTCGGATGTCGTTGAAGTCGATCTCCTGTGCATGCAGCGACCGGCCCGAGGTCTGGATGTGGTATTTGAGCATCTGCGACCGCGCATCTGCCTTGTATTTGAACTTCATGGCTTTGGCCCAGATGAGCCTTGCCACGCGGCCGATCACCGAATATTCAGGATCAACTCCGTTGGAGAAGAAAAAGGAGAGGTTGGGGGCGAACTTATTGACATCCATGCCGCGTGACACATAGTATTCCACATAAGTGAAGCCATTGGCCAGGGTAAACGCGAGCTGGGAAATCGGGTTGGCGCCTGCTTCCGCGATATGATACCCGGAAATGGATACGGAATAGAAGTTCCGCACCTTGTTGTCGTTGAAATACTGCTGGATGTCGCCCATCATCTTCAGGGCGAAGTCGATGGAGAAGATGCAGGTATTCTGCGCCTGGTCCTCCTTCAGGATGTCGGCCTGAACCGTTCCGCGAACCTGGCTCAGCGCCTCCTTTTTCAACTGCTCATATACCGCTGCCGGCAATACCTGGTCGCCGGTAACACCCAGCAACATCAGGCCAAGCCCGTCATTGCCCTGCGGCAGGTCGCCCTGGTACCGGGGCCGCTGCGTTCCGGCCTTCTTATAAATGGCGGCGATTTTATTTTCCACCTCCTCAACCAGGTTGTTTTGCCTGATATGCTTCTCGCATAGCTGGTCGATGGCGGCATTCATAAAATATCCGACCATCGTAGGCGCCGGGCCGTTGATGGTCATCGACACCGAGGTGTTGGGGTTCACCAGGTCGAAACCTGAATAGAGTTTTTTGGCATCATCGAGGCAGGCGATGGAAACCCCTGCATTGCCGATCTTGCCATAGATGTCGGGCCGCATCCCGGGGTCGAAGCCATATAAGGTCACCGAATCATAGGCCGTGGAAAGCCTGACGAACGGCATGCCGAGGGAAACATAATGAAAGCGCTTGTTTGTGCGCTCGGGGCCGCCCTCGCCGGCAAACATGCGGGTGGGGTCCTCGCTCTCGCGCTTGAACGGGAATACGCCGGCGGCAAAGGGAAATTCTCCGGGGACATTTTCACGCAGGTTCCATTTCAGGATGTCGCCCCAGGCCTCGTAACGGGGCATCGAGATTTTCGGGATCTTCAGTCGGGAGAGGGATTCGGTATGGGTTTCCACCTTGATCTCCTTGTCCCGCACCTTGTAAATGTAGTAATCGTCTTTGTATGATTTTACTTTATCATTCCAGTTTTTCAGGATGTCGTGGTTTGCAGGGTCAAGCTGTTTCAGGGTGCGTTCGAAAAGCAGGTCGAGCTCCAGCAGCATGCCCGTCTTGTTGCAGGTTTGCACCCCGTCATTGCGGGCAATCCCGACCGGGTCGGAATCCCTGAGCGTTTCAATGGTCTGGGCAATGCCGTAAAGGTGCTGTGCCACCTTCGACTGGGCAGAGGTCCAGTGGTTGTAAGACTTTACAGTCTCTGCGATTTCAGCCAGGTAGCGGATGCGCGACGGCGGTATGATATAGATCTTTTCGGTTATATCCACCCCTGTTTCAGACTGGCTTGGAAATTCAATTTGTGTCTTTGCACGGATGGTTTGCAGGAGAGCCCGATAAAGCGCGTTTACGCCGGGATCGTTAAACTGCGAAGCCACAGTGCCATAAACCGGCATCTCATCGGCAGGCCTGTCGAATGATTTATGGTTTCGCTGGTACTGCTTCTTCACATCGCGCAGGGCGTCGAGTGCGCCGCGCTTGTCGAATTTGTTGATAGCGACCAGGTCGGCAAAGTCGAGCATGTCGATCTTTTCCAGCTGGCTGGCCGCACCGTATTCCGGGGTCATCACATAGAGCGTCACATCGCTGTGGTCGACTATTTCGGTGTCGGACTGACCGATTCCCGAAGTTTCAACGACCACCAGGTCAAACCCCGCCGCTTTTACAACGTTGATGGCATCCTTCACATATTTCGACAGGGCCAGGTTCGATTGCCGGGTGGCCAGCGAGCGCATGTACACCCTCGGGTTGAAGATGGCGTTCATGCGGATCCTGTCGCCCAGCAGCGCCCCCCCGGTTTTGCGTTTGGTGGGGTCGATCGATATGATGGCCATTGTTTTATCCGGCAGATCGGCCAAAAACCTGCGCACGATCTCATCCACCAGCGATGATTTTCCTGCACCGCCCGTACCGGTGATCCCCAGCACAGGGATGTTCCTCGATTCGGCCTCCCGGTTAATGATGTCGAAAAACGGCCTGCCCTTTTCGGGAAAGTTCTCGGCCGCTGAGATCAGGCTGGCAATTTCCTTATAGTCTTTGCGGTAAACCTTTTCAAGGTCAAAATCGTCCCTGTCGCCAACGGGGAAATCGCATTTCATCAGCAAATCGTTGATCATTCCCTGGAGGCTCATTTCGCGGCCATCGTCGGGCGAATAGATCCGGGCGATGCCATAGGCATGCAACTCCGCGATCTCCTGGGGCAGAATTACCCCCCCGCCCCCGCCAAAAATCCTGATATGGCCGCAGTTCCGTTCATGAAGCAAGTCATGCATGTACTTGAAGTACTCCATATGTCCGCCCTGGTACGAGGTGATGGCAATGGCCTGCACATCTTCCTGGATGGCGCAGTCGACCACCTCCTGCACCGAACGGTTATGGCCCAGGTGGATCACCTCGGCCCCGCTCGACTGCAGTATCCGGCGCATGATGTTGATCGCCGCGTCGTGCCCGTCGAACAGCGATGCTGCGGTGACAATGCGGATGTGATGCCGGGGTTTATAAACTTCTGGGGTATTCATGTTTACCTTTGTTTTTTACCACAATAGGCACAGGGGTACACAATAGAAAAACACTATAGATTTTTGTTGTTAAAATCAGAATTTTTCTAAGTTTTTCACTATTTCCAATGTGCCTTCCTATTGTGTCCCACTGTGCCTAATGTGTTGAATAATCAATCATTTGAAATTGCCCTGGAGATGATCATCAGTTGGATCTCGCTGGTGCCTTCATAGATCTGCGTCAGTTTGGCTTCCCGCATCAGGCGCTCCACATGATATTCTTTCACATAGCCGTATCCGCCGTGGATCTGAACGGCTTCGGTGGTAACATACATGGCGGTTTCGGCGGCATAATATTTTGCCATTGCACTGGTGGTGCCATAGGGTTTTCCCTCGTCTTTCAGCCAGGCTGCCTTGAGGCAAAAGTATCGGGCGGCTTCGATCCGGGTATGCATTTTGGCCAGTTTGAAAGCGACATCCTGGTGGTTGATGATCTCGGTGCCGAAAGCCTTGCGCTCCTTTGAATATCTCAATGCACGTTCATAGGCACCCTGTGCGATACCGAGGGCTTGTGCGGCGATGCCGATGCGTCCTCCTTCGAGGGTTTTCATGGCAAATTTGAACCCGAAGCCATCTTCACCGATGCGGTTTTCCTTGGGAACGATCACATCGGTGAACATTACCGAGTGGGTATCGCTGCTGCGCATGCCCATCTTATCTTCGTGGGGGCCGAGTGTGATGCCGGGCGAATGACGGTCAACAATCAAAACGTTGATGCCTTTGTGCCCTTTTTCCGGGTTGGTCTGGGCGATGAGCAGGTAGGTGGATGCGGAATTCGCACTGGTGATCCAGTTTTTCACGCCGTTTACCAGGTAGTGGTCGCCCTTGTCGATGGCTGTGGTTCGCTGTGAGGTGGCATCCGAGCCGGCTTCGGGCTCCGACAGCAGGAAAGCGCCGATCTTCTCTCCCCTGGCCAGCGGCTTCAGCCATTTCTCTTTTTGCTCCTCATTGCAAAAGGCTTCCATTCCATAACAGACCAATGAATTGTTCACCGACATGATCACGGAGACCGAACTGTCTATCTTCGACATCTCTTCCATGGCCAGCACATAAGAAACCGTATCCATGCCCCCTCCGTCATATTTTGTATCCACGAGCATCCCCAGGAATCCCAGTTCTGCAAGCGCTTTGACATGGTGAGTCGGAAATTCTGCTTTGGCGTCGCGTTCCAAAACGTCTTTGATCAGTTCGCGCTGGGCATAATCCCGGGCCGACTGCTGGATCATGATCTGTTCCTCGGAAAAATCGAAATTCATGGCTGTATGAGTTAAAATATTGTTAATAAATCAGTTGGACTATTCTAATACAAAAATACAAATTTAAACTACATCTGCCGCTCGTAGGTGATCTTGATATCCCCAACGGGTGAATGCTCAATGATGATGATCTGCTCCTTGGTGATCTCCAGGATATCGATGGTGAATTTTACATTATTCTCAACGCCTTTGGCAACGATCCGGGTGCCTTTGCCTTTCATTTTCCAGGTGGCCTGCATCGGTTTGCCGGGGAAGTTTTTCACGGCGGTATGGTTGGCAAAAATCTCCATGGTGGTATGCTTTTCCGACTGGACAAGCCGGTTGAAGGCCTCCTCTTTTCTGGCGGCTCCGCCATCGCCCGCCGGGGCGCCTGCCTTCGATTTTCTCTGTTCGGTGCCACCCGACAACGCAGCCTGTGCCTGCAATGCAGAGGAATCAACAATTTTTTCCACAGTAACGGGCACCCAGGTCCCAACAATGATTTTTTCATTGGGATGAGGCGAAATGCTGCACGAGGCAATAACAAAGAGCGCAACCGTGATGGTGCAAAAGGCAATCATTCTGTTTTTATTCATGTTCGTCAATTTTGGTTATAAAACGGGGATTAGGGTTAATTATTATAAGGTTTTGAATACGTCAACCGTTGAATCGTGGTTATTAATCCGTACTTCGAAGCCGCGCTTTTGAAAAACGGAGATCATTCTTTTATTGTCGGGCGTGGTTTGGGCCACAATTTTTTTCAGCTTCCCGTGCTCTGCCACTTCCAGGCAAAAATCGGTGATGATGTTTCCCAGGTCCTTTTGCTGCCAGGCATCGGACACAAGAATGGCATATTCGACCGTTTCATGGTCCGGGTCGGCGATGAGCCTGCCTACGCCAACCAGCTTTTTCTGCCCTTCTTCAATAATTTCCGCAACAATTGCTATTTCGCGGTCGTAATCGATGTAGCAGTACCGGGTGGCAACCTCATGGGTCTCCCAGTGGAAGAAATACCTGAACCGGCTATAGAGCGATTCCTTTGAACAGGAGCCAAGCATTTCAAGCCACAGGGGCTCATCCTCGGGCTTGATGGGACGTAGAAGCACCTCCGTACCATCCTGGAGCACGGTTGATTTCACATACTTTTCAGGATAAGGGTGCAGGGCCAGATGCGTGTAAGGATCATCCTCGTGCCTTACCGCCTGCGGATCAACCACGATCCGTGCATCAAGGGCAACAACATCGTCAGCAGTCACCAGCAGCGGGTTGATGTCGAGTTCGGTGATCTCGGGGTAATCGGCTGCAAGGTACGACAGCCTGATAATCACCTGGATGAGCTTGTCGATATTCTTTGCAGGCGCTCCGCGGTATCCCTTCAGCAGGGGATAGATCCTGAGCGATTCGATCATGTGCCGGGCCAGGCGTTCGTTCAGTGGCGGGAATCCAAGAGCCTTGTCGCCGAAAAGTTCGGCGGTGATCCCGCCCATGCCGACCATGATCACGGTGCCGAAAACATTGTCTTTCTTAATCCCGAGGATCATCTCCACCGAATCTTTGGAGGAGGCCATTTTCTGAACGGTCACCCCTTCAATCCGGGCATCCGGGCGCTTGCTCTTCGCCGATTCCATGATCCGTTCAAAGGCGGCCCTCACCAGCTTTTCGGTGCCCAGGTTTAGCTGAACTCCTCCTACATCCGATTTATGGGTGATGTCGGGCGAGTGGATCTTCAGCACCACCGGGTAGCTGATGCGTGCCGAAATCGCGGCCGCCTCATCAGCGCTGGCGGCGAAATATGGTTTTGTGGTCGATATCCCGAAATTTTCCAGGATGGTCTTTGAGATGTTTTCAGGAAGAACAGCCTCCTCACCGGCGATCATCTGCCTGAAGGATTCGCGAAGCTGCTGCCGGTCGAGGGTGAATTCAACGGGAATATCTTTGGGAGTTTCGTATAGCGTTTCCAGGTTCCGGTTGTATGCCACCATCGTCATGAAGGCCCTGATGGCCTGCTCGGGCGTTTTATACGAGGGAATTCCATGTTCAACCAGGATGTCGTCAGCTTCGTGCATGCTTTTCCCGCCGAGCCATGCTGCAAGGATCGGCTTGCCGGTAGTTGAGACCAGCGAACTGATCTCCCTGGCGGTGGCGTCGGGGTTGGTCATGGCCTGGGGGGTGAGGATAACGAGTACGGCATCCACACCGGCATCGGCAAGCACGATCTGCGTGGCTTTGGCAATGCGCTTTGCACGGGCATCGCCCAGCACATCCACCGGGTTGCCGTGCGACCAGTAGGCCGGGAGGTTTTCGTTCAGCTGGGCCATCGTCTCCTCCGACAGTTCGGCCAGCACCCCGCTGGCGGCAATCAGGGCATCGGTGGCCATCACGCCAGGGCCGCCTGCATTGGTGATGATCCCCAACCGCGGACCCTGCGGAAATTTCCCGCGGCCGATCATCTCGGCAACACTGAATATATCGCCGATCTCATACACCCTGGCCAGGCCGGCGCGTTGAAAAGCAGCGTCGTACACGGCGTCTTCCGAAGCCATCGCCCCGGTATGTGAGGCCGCCACCTGGGCCGATTCGGGAAACCTTCCGGCCTTGTAAACGATGATAGGCTTTTTACGTGCAAAGGCCCTGGCTGCCGTCATGAATTTCCGCGGGTTCTGTATCGATTCGATATAAAGGATGATGCAATGCGTATTTTCGTCTTCGCCGAAATAGTCGATCAGGTCGCCAAACTCCACATCGAGGCTGTTTCCGATCGATACAAACTGTGAAAACCCGATCTTTCCCTCCATGGCCCAGTCGAGCACCGAGGTGCAGAGCGCCCCCGATTGCGAAATGAATGCGATGTTGCCGGGCTTCGGCATGTCGGCGGCAAAAGAGGCGTTCAACTTCAGTCCCGGCACAATGATGCCAAGGCAATTCGGACCAATCACCCTCATGCCTTCATACTTGCGGATCTCAGCCATGATCAACTCTTCAAGTTTTTTCCCCTCCTCCCCGATCTCCCTGAACCCGGCCGACATGATGATGATCCCGCGTATGCCAGCATCGCCGCACTCCTTTACGATGCCCGGAACTTTTTCAGCCGCCGTGCAGATGATCGCCAGATCGGGAACCTTCGGAAGCGAATTCACATCCGGGTAGCAGGGGATCCCCATCACCGCTTCATTCTCGGCGTTCACAGGGTAAACCACGCCACGGAAGCCCCCACTTACCAGGTTGCTGAGCACCTTCCCGCTCACGCTGTTGGGATTGGTGGTTACGCCGATCAGGGCAATGCGCTGCGGGTGGAAAATGTTGTTGAGTTTGTGGATGTTCATTTTAACTGGGTGACAAGGTAACAGGGTGAAAAGGTGCAAATTTAGGGTTAATTTCCGGATTTGAAAAGGGTTATACTGACCTGTTCCAGATATACTTACAGTTGCTGTTACATAAATCACAATTCGAAAAAAAGTCGCAACTTTGCAACCCTGTTTTTAATCCTGTTCTTACATGAAACATTTGTTATTCATTACGTTAACCGGGTTGTTGTTGGCATCGCGCCTGCCGGCCCAGAACCCTCCTCCAAAGGCCCATGCTGAAACAAAGCCGGCTGCGGCTGAAACAAAGAAAATACCGATGTTTGGGGTCAGCTTTTCAGGATATGTGAATACCGACATATTCCTCGACACCCGCCAAACAGTGATGGCGCGCGAAGGCGAATGGCTCTTCTATCCTGAGAATGTTAAGCTTGACCCCAACGGTTACGACATCAACTCGAAGGGCTCCTATAACTTCCTGAGCATACAAACCCGGGTGTCGATGATAATCACCGGTCCTGATATTTTCAAGGCGAAAACCGCCGGGCTGATCGAGGGGGAGTTTTACGGGAACATCAACGCCAACATCAATTCTTTCAGGCTGCGGCATGCGTATGTAAAGCTGAACTGGCCCAAAACAGAGGTGCTTGTGGGGCAAACCTGGCATCCACTCTATGTGCCGGCCTGCACGCCCGAACCGGTTTCGCTGAACGCCGGGGCGCCGTTCATTATTTTTTCAGAAAAAAACTGAATTTCTCATCGGGGCAAGTGTTGACTTCCTGATGCTGACGCCCCGGCTGGGCGCGGAGGTGGTTACCAAACCCGCCTATGATACGGTGATCAACAACATCGTGGTTCACCACAATGCCGTTGTCGTGGATTATAAAACCATATCGAAATCCACTGCGCTCACCACCAGCTTTTTCGCCACGCTGAAACTTCCGAAAGTGACCATGAAAATCGGCGGGGTTTATGGCGGCAATTGCTTTGCCTTCAACATGATGGGCGGATATGGCGTGCAGAACACGATCGATGCCGTGAAGGGAATTGTCGATTATGCCAGCATCATGACCGGTTTGGTGTGGGCCGATGTTAAAACCAACGGAACAAAATGGTCGACCGGGATTTACGCCGGCTACTGCAAAAACCTGGGGGCAGCATCCGAAATCACCGGGGCATACTATTCACGCGGGACAAACATTGACTACCTTTACCGTGTGGCCCCGAGACTTGTGCTTACCGTGAGCAAGCTGAAGATTGCTTCCGAACTCGACTACACTGTTGCAGCTTATGGCACAACCACCGGCAAGGGGCTGGTCTCCGATTCCAGAGAGGTCGGCAACCTCAGGATCCTGCTGGGGTCTACTATTATTTTTAACGGTTGAAAAAATTCCTGATTCCACGTATTACCTTTTACCGCTTTTCCTGAGTAAGCAATAAAAATATCATGGAAGATAAACATTCCTTACCAGAAGAAATACTTATCCAGCGAATTTTTTGTGATAAGTTCCCGGAAAATATTCGCCATTATCCTTTGCCACCGCTTGCTTTCACTGAACAGGGTGTTGCCATGCTTTCCAGTGTTTTACGTTCAAACCGGGCAATAATGGTCAATATAGCCATCATGCGTGCCTTTGTCAATCTGCGACAATTGATAAATGTCAGCAAGGAACTGAAGAACCGGATTGATACCATAGAAGCAAAATACGATGAGCGGTTCAGGCAGGTTTTTGAAGCAAATCGTGAATTGATCGGAATTAAAAATCAACCGATGGAAAAAATCGGCTTTAAAATTCCGGGAAAATCAGGATAATCCAGCATCGCTGATGCAGATTCCATTTCTCTTATTTGGCCAGCCCCTCATACGTCTTTGGATCCACCGCCTTTACATTCCACATTTTCAAAAAGGTGACCACCTTTGCGGTGTCATAACCTTTCACCTGGCAGTGCTCAAGTATTCCTGAATCCTGTATATGCAGCAGCTTACTGTTGCCATCAAGCACCGCAAAAACCGGGTAACCAAAGCGGTTGGGAAAACCATATTCGCGGAACAGGCTGTAATCCCTCTTTTTTTTATCCTGCGAAACATTGAGCAGCATGTAAACATAATCTGCCGTTAACAGCGAGTCGATCTGCTTCGCGCCGGTTGTCATCTGGTGAAACCGCATGCACCATGAGCACCAGTTGCCGCCAAACTGGACCAGTACATGCTTGTTCTCCATTTTGGCGAGTTGCGTCGCCTTTTTCAGATCGGCACGGGCATCCTGGTTTTCGTTGTAGGGTTTGCCAGGCGTCTGGCCAAAGGAGGTGACAAGCGACACGTGACACGTGACAAACAAAATGACGGTAATCGTTTTGAAAATGATTTTCATGTTGAATGTTTCAGCCCGCTAAGATAAACAAAATCCAATAACCCGTCACGCGTCACCCGTCACGCGTCACGCGTCACGCGTCACCCGTCACTTTTTTTCGAAAACGTCTTCTTCAGGTAAAGGTAATCGAGGTAATACAGCACCCTCAGCGAAAAGCTGTTCGATTGCGGCGCGTTAAGCGTATTGCTCAGGTCGGTGTAGTAATTGTAAACAAGCTGGTTGCCCCAGGTGTTGATCGCATTCTTCCACACAACACTCATTTCACTGCCCGGGGCGAAATACCACACGAACTGCAGGTCGACCGTAAAGGCATTGAAGTTGATGTTCTGTCCCTCGATGAATTCCGAGTCGGAAAGGTGCCCGTTCTCATCCAGGGTGTAAAAGGAAAGGTATTTCGCCTGCGACCAATAGTGGCGGGCGCGCAGGGTCAGCGAGGTCTTCGTGTTGAAAATATACCGGGCGCTTACGATGTTGCTGACGGTGGCGATGTCCCTTCGTCCGAACCAGATCGTTGGAACCATGGATGCGTCATACGCCGTGGTAACCCACCCGTAATTGTTCATCTCCTTTTCATACTGCGTGTTAAGGGTAACCGAAAGCCGGTCGCTGAAGCGGATTCGCGGGGTAAAGCCGATGTAATATTTGAAATTATTGTTATTGTGACTGTTCATGAACCCGAAATTATGATGGTACCTGAAGGGTTTCCTCCCGTCGGAGGCAAACCGCCATTCACCGGCATAACTGGGTGGCAACTTGTACACCCGGCCCGGCATCCTTGGCTCATAAAAATCGTTGAAGCCGAGCGGCTGTACCGACGCAACCAGTGTGTTGATCCAATATTTCACAAAGGTGACAGTATTATCCAGGCTGAAATCGAGCGTTTTGAATTCGTTGGGTTGGTATTGCGTAATATAGGTGGTTTGCAGGTTGGTTTCCATACTGATGATCTTCCCTTTCGGGTCGAGTTCGTACCATGAAAGCCGGAGCCTGTTGTAGGCCTCATTGTTGTATGGGATGAATCCCATGTCGTTGGGATCGTATGTGTCGCCGGTCTCCTGCCGCAGCAGCTGGAACTGGAACTTTCCGCTGGGCTTTGAAAAGGCCATGGTATACTGGTGCCCGAATCCGGGTTCAGAACCCTGCAGGTATTTCTGGCTCACGTTGAACCTGCCAAAGACCTGCAAGGTGTTTTTCTTGTTTTTGAGCGAGGTCTCGGCGCCTGTAACATTGGCGGTATAACCGTTGTCGGGGGTCCAGTAGTTGGTATTGATCAGCGTGACGTAGGAATTGTTCTTCAGGTTCTGGTCGGCGACCAGTACATTGTAATTGGT
>JBBQUQ010000028.1:0-36288 GCA_038212325.1 Bacteroidales bacterium | reverse complement strand
GAAAAATACGACCATTGGTCATTGTTCACTAATCATTCCTCATTCTACCAGTGGAACGAAATCATGAAATACGATGACACGCCTGCAGGCTCAGCTATCATGGGTTCTGATTTTGCTGACGCGAGCATGCTTTGAATGTGCGTGATGGCCATCATCCTTTTCTGAACCGTGGAAAACGGGGCGATCTTCCGCTTGTCAGCTTCAGGTTCCTGATTTCGAAGTAATTCGGATAAACGCCATAAACGGATGTCCGCCAGTTCAGGTTTCCATTCACCAATTGACCGCTCGTTCGCACCTGGGGGGTTACGAAAGCCACCGACGGGGAGCGGTCGGCAATGGCAGTCACATCCTCGAGGGTCATCTTTTGCGACGAACCTGCCTCCATGCGCACGCCGTCATGCTCAGCATCACCTCCGCGCCCTCCTCAATTTTTCCGCGAACCTCGGTGTTCAATCCATCGGTCACCCCTGTGCGCACCCGACGCGGCTTGAGGGAATCACCCACCTTGACCCATACTCATCACCGTAATGTTTGCCGTCATCCCGGGCAACAATTTCAGGTCGGGATTTGGAACATCGATGATCACGGTATACGACCGCCCTCGAAACCACCACCCCGGAAATGGGCGCAATGATGGTCGCATACCTGAGATTGATTTTAGAGCGGCTAAGGAGGCACAATAATTCACAATAGATATTTTTCCGGCTGACTTTTAGCATAGAAATATTCAAACGAATTGACTAATACCCTTATTAATACTGCCATTGAAATTTCAAAGCACTTGGAACCAAAAAATGTCACTATTGTGAACTATTGTGCCTAATGTGGTTGATTTTTTCATGTGTTAACACCAATGCATGTTTGGATGTGCCAATGATTTATTTACTTGACCAAAGGGGATAAGCAGTTAATTCAATTCCACCTTACCTGTTTCACAAAATAGACAATCGTTGCTATTTTAACGATCGGAAAGATTTTTTCACCGATGAGAAAAACAAGGAGGAAGGATTAATTGTTATATTTGTCGGCTATGTTGAACCAGAAATTACAACAGCGGTTAATTCAAAAGCTCTCCCCTCAGCAGGTGCTTGTGATGCGATTGCTGCAGGAGCCCATCCTCTCGCTCGACCAGCGCATCAAGCAGGAAATTGAAGAGAACCCTGCCCTGGAAGAGGCCAGTCTGGATGAGGAAGATGCCGAAATCCTGGATGAGGACAGCACCATCGATTCAATTGATTCGGATGAGGATGAATTTACGGAAACCGAACCCCAGTCTTCTCCCGACGATGAATTCTCCTTTGAGGATTATGTGGATGAGGAAGATATCCCTGAATACCGCCTGGTCGCCAACAATAAAAGCCCGGATGATGTTACCCGTGAAATTCCCATTGTGTCGGGGATAAGTTTCCAGGATTACCTGATCAGCCAGATCGGGCTGCATAAATTCACCGACAAGCAATACATCATTGCGATGACCATCATCGGGAACCTCGATGAATCAGGATACCTGTGCCGCGAAATTCCTGCATTGGCCGACGACCTGGCCTTCAACCAGGCCATTGAAGCCACCCATGAGGAGATTCTTGAGGTGCTGAAAGTGGTGCAGGGGTTTGACCCGCCGGGCATTGCCGCGCGCAGCCTGCAGGAGTGCCTGCTGATCCAGATGGAGCACAAGGCCGACCCTACCTATACAACCAACCTGGCTGCTATCATCCTCCGTTTCTACTTCGATGAGTTCAGTAAGAAACATTACGATAAGATCCTTCAAAAGGGCAATATTTCAGAGGATGAACTCAGGGAAGCCATCGTCGAAATTCAGACCCTGAACCCCAGGCCGGGCAACACGATTTCAGAGGTGGCCCGCGACAGCCAGTATGTTATTCCCGACTTCCTGATCGCCAGCAGCGACGGGATTCTGGAGCTGACACTCAACACCCGCTATACCCCCGAATTGTCGCTGAACCACGATTATATAAGCATGCTTCATGAATACGGCGGTGCAAAGCGAAAACCGGCTGAAAAAGATGCGCTGGCTTTTGTAAAGCAAAAGCTTGAAGCCGCCCGCGGATTTATGGATGCCATCAAACAACGCCAGGAAACCCTGTACACAACCATGAATGCCATTATGGTTTATCAACGTGAATATTTTCTTTCCGGCGACGACACCAAGCTGAGGCCCATGATCCTGAAAGACATTGCGAACATCGTGTCTCTCGACATCTCCACGGTGTCGCGCGTTGCCAACAGCAAGTATGTTCAAACACCTTTCGGCACGCTGCCGCTTAAAAGTTTTTTCAGCGAATCGATGCTGAACACTGAGGGCGAGGAAATATCCACGAGGGAGATCAAAAGCATCCTTTCAGATACCATCGGGGCCGAAGCCAAATCCAAGCCGCTTACCGACGATGAACTGGTCGACCTGTTAAAAAAAAAGGGGTATAATATTGCGCGCCGCACCATCGCCAAATACCGCAAACAACTTAACATCCCCGTTGCCCGTCTCAGAAAAGAACTTTAACTTCCTGCTGTATGATTGAGACAAAATTTGCCCGGGTTATCTCCTATGTTTTTCACCCCCTGCTGATGCCCATGTATGTTTTTCTGTACCTCTTCACGCTCGACAGTTTTCTATCGCGCTCCATTCCTTTTACCTTCAAGTTGGCCCTTGCCGGCGTGGTCGTGTTAACCACGGTGTTGTCTCCTTTATTTCTGACCTGGATGCTGAAACGCCTGAGGATTATCTCCTCATATTACATGTCTGAAAAAGAGGAACGCATGTACCCGGTTCTGGCAATCTCGGTTTTTTATTACCTGACCTATTACCTTCTCAGGGGGATCCATATCTCGACCATATTCAGTTATTACATGCTTGGAGCAGCCCTACTGGCCATCCTTTCGCTTGCCATTAATTTTTTTGCGAAGATCAGCCTTCACATGATCGGGGTTGGCAGTGTCGCAGGACTGTTCCTTGGGCTCGCGCTTAATTTCGGGATCAATCTCAACATGGAAATACTTTCAGGGATCCTGGTGGCAGGCTTTATCGGGTTTGCACGGTTAAGGTCAAATGACCACCAGCCGGCCGAAATATATTCAGGCTTCACACTGGGATTGCTGGTAATGACGGGGTTAATGGCCTTTTTTATCTGAGTTGAAGGGCATTACCATGATTCCGACGGAAATCGGGTAGATATCGGGGCCTTTCCCCTTCTGGAAAATACTTCCCAGCGAATAATAACCGGTTACATGAATCCATTTATACCCGAACCGCACGGTTGGTCCATACGCGAATTTTTCGATATTCCTGATATTCTTGAAGGCAACGATAAGTTTGTTGTCGGTCTGATACAGGTAATCATCTCCTACATATTTTGACCGGCCATTGACCATGTATCCAACCTTGAAACCTATTCCGGCAGCAAAATTCTTTTTGTTGAAACGGAATTCAACCGGCAGTTCAATGTAAGGCAGTACCAGTTTACTCCTCTTGTAGCTCAGGGTGTCTTCGATTTTCACAAATTGCATGGAGTCTCTCGAACCCTCAAACCTGTAATTCCAGAACAGGTTATGAATGCTGACCCCCAGCCCGATGGCGAAACTGAAGTCGCTCTTGCCAAATGGCATGTTATACGTTGCGAGAAGATTCACTCCACGGTTGATCACATAAACGTCCATGTCCGACGGGGTGTTCATCCATATATCTGTATGCAGACCAACGCCGATGCTGATACGCTTTTTAGTTGCCTGAGTCACTAATTGCGAATAGCCGGTACCGGGAAAAAGGATTGTGATGCATAAAACAACCGCTGTGAGACTGATCAGTATTTTTTTGAAACTTTTCATGAGATGGATTTTTTTCGGTTACAAAAATAGCTATTTAACAGGCTGAATAACGAGGAAAAGGTCGGAAAATTGGATCAGGCCCATAAGTTTTCGGGGTAAACCCCTGCCTGTACCAGTTTGCGGATGCTTTTCACCACCTTCTCCCGGTCCTCCCTGTATGTCATTCCAAACCATTTTTCATCGCACCGGAGGATCCGAACAGAGGCCTGCTTCGATTCGATGAGATCATTGACAACACTCGGAATATAGAATTCAGCATTCAGGTTTTCCGCATTTTTTCGGATGAATTCTTCGAACGCCTGGTTGAGGAAGCTGAAAAACGAAGGGGTAAATCCCCAGAAATTCATGGATACGATGCTGTCGTCGGGTATCTGAATATATTCGTTTGATTGGTCTTTATAGCTGATTATCGAATTATTCCGTGCGATTTGGGTCCGCTCAACCACCTCTGCCAGGAAGTACTCCGAATCGGGCTGACAAACTCCCCGTGATACCGTGCCAAATTCCGACAGCGTGTTGTCGACGCGGTAACCCACCATGCAATAATCGCCTGACCTCTCTGGTGTCCAGTCCTTGTAATATGCCGCAAGGGCTTCGAATGCTCCATGGCCATAGAAATCATCGGCATTGATCACTGCAAAAGGCCCGCTGATCCGGCCGTCGGCCATCATCACGGCATGTCCGGTGCCCCATGGTTTGCTGCGGTTGTCGGGGATCTTAATGCCTTCGGGCACCATCCAGGTTTCCTGGAACACATAGTCGATGGCAATTTTATCCTTCAGCCGCTCTACAAATGCCTCTTTGAACTCATCTTCAATCGCCTCTTTGACGATGAAGACGACCTTGCCAAAACCCGCCCGCATGGCATCATAAATTGAATAGTCGATGATGGTCTCACCCGAGGGGCCAACCTGGTCAAGCTGCTTCAGCCCGCCATAACGGCTGCCCATTCCGGCAGCCAGGATCAATAGTGTTGGTTTCATAAGTTATCTCCATGAACGCATTTTATGCCCGGACATGGCATAATAAAAAATGAACAAATAACAGGGAATCAGGATCCAATAAGCCTGTTGCGGGCTGAACAGGTCGGTCATCCGGCCATACAGCAGCGGCAGCAAGGCACCGCCTGCGATCCCCATAATCAGCAGCGAAGACCCGATCTTGGTAAAGCGGCCAAGCCCGTCGATGGCCAGGGGCCATATGGCAGGCCACATGATGGCATTGGCCAGGCCCAGCAGCGCAATAAAAAACACCGACAGGTCAAATGGAAGCACCAGTGAAAATCCTGCCAGGGTAAACGAAAAAGCAGACTGGTAATGCATCCCGGCGGCAACGATGGCCAAAATGCCGAAAACGATCCCCATGAAAGCCGAAATCATCAGCGCCTTATCCTGCTTCAGGTATTTTGGAATGGTTATGATCCCGATGATGTAGCCCAGCACCATTGCGGTGAGCGTATAGGAGGCAAAATATTTTGACAGCTCGAACGAAAATCCCTGGGCCTTGCCGTAATTGATGATGGTATCAACCGCAACAACCTCCACTCCTACATAAACAAAAATGGCGATGACCCCCAAAATCAATTGCGGAAACTGGAAAATGCTGGTCTTTGAAAGGTTTGCCGTTGAGGTTGTTGCATCCTCTTTGTCTGTATCAATGTCGGGCAGCGCTGAAAACCGCAGGAGCACAGCCAGTATGACCAGTATGGCCGCCATGATGAGGTAGGGCAGGATGATCCTGCCAGCCAGTTCGTTGAGTACCGTGGTTTTTTGAAGCTCATCCATCGCTCCCAGCAGGTTTTTGTCAAAGCGGTCCATTCCCTTTAAAACAATGGCACCCAGGATCAGGGGGCTGATCACCCCGGCAATCTTATTGCAGATTCCCATGATGCTGATGCGCTTTGCGGCACTTTCGAGCGGCCCCAGGATCGTGACGTAAGGATTGGAGGCAGTTTGCAGCACAGCCAGCCCGGTGCCCTGCACAAAAAGACCGGTAAGGAAAAGCCCGTACATCCGTGAATAGGCAGCCGGGATAAAGATCAGTGCGCCGATGGCCATCAACACCAATCCCAGCGACATCCCGTTTTTAAAGCCGGTTTTGTGAAGCACAAACGACGAGGGGATCGCCATCACAAAATAGGAGATGTAAAAAGCAAAGGCGACAAAATAGGATTCAAAGTTGTTTTTTTCACAGGCAATTTTCAGAAAAGGGATCAGCACGGAATTCAGCCAGGTCACAAAGCCGAAAATAAAGAAAAAAACACCGATGATCGTGATCGAAAGGATGTAGTTGCCTTTCGGCCGGCCGGATAGCGCTGATCCTGACTGAAGCTTTGCCATGAAGCTGAAAATGTTGGTGACTGCACTGAGTTTAACCCGGGCAAAAATAGGTAATAATCCGATATAAAATCAGGCATTTCAGCTACGCGGGTATAATCCAAAAAACCTTCCAGGTTTTAAAAACCTGGAAGGTTTAAACGAAACGAAGAACTATATGAGTTGAGGATTCTCAGGTTCGGGTTGCTCCCTGTATGGTTTTTTATGCTTGATCATCTTGCCGTCGACGATAAAAACGATTGATTCGGCAATGTTGGTAGAATACCCGGCAATACGGTCGATCTGGGTGAGGATGATCATCAGGTTGGTGGCAACAACGATCACCTCGGTTTTGTGCATCATCTCATCAAGGATCCTCGCTGAAATCGACTGAACCTTCTGTTCAATGGCGTTGGCGGAAATAAAGATGTCTTTTACAAAAGTGGTGTTGCGCGAATTCAGGATGTTGATCACATCTTTCACAATCAGGTCGGCCATATTGGCCAGCTCATCCACATGAAGCTCGGCAAGGATTTCCTTATACTCACTTACGCCTTCAACTTTTGAGGAGATGTTCACAGCCAGGTCGCCCAGCCGCTCCAGGTCGTTATTCATCTTGAGCGCCGACATGATAAGCCGGAGATCGGTCGCAACCGGCTGGGTAAGGGCAAAAATCCGCTGGCATAACTTGTCGATTTTCACGTCGAGCTTGTCAACTTTGTTGTCTAACCCAACTACCTGCCGGGCGAGCTCTATGTCGCATGTCAGCAAAGCCTCCAGCGAATTGTGAATCTGGTCGTACACCAGGTTCCCCATTTTGAGGATCCGCTTGTTCAGTTTTACCAGTTCTTGTTCAAAATGACGTTCCATAAAACCTATTATGAAATATGAATTATAATTATGAATGTTACCGTTGTTTCACCTGTCACGCGTCACCTTTCACACGTCACGGTTATCCAAACCTCCCCGTAATATACTCCTCCGTGTGCTTTTTATCGGGGGTGGTGAAGATCTTCCTGGTTTTGCCAAATTCAATCAGTTCGCCCAGGTAAAAAAAGGCAGTGAGGTCGCTCACACGGGCGGCCTGTTGCATGTTATGTGTTACGATGACAATAGTATAGTTCTTTTTCAGTTCAAAGATCAGCTCCTCGATCTTTGCCGTGGAGATAGGGTCAAGCGCGCTGGCCGGTTCATCCATCAGGATGATCTCCGGTTCAACCGCAAGGGTGCGGGCAATACACATGCGCTGCTGCTGACCTCCCGACAAACCCATGGCCGAATCATTCAGCCGGTCTTTCACCTCTTCCCAGATAAACGCCTTTTTAAGGGAGGTTTCAACGATCTCTTCCAGCCGGCTTTTCTGGTTGATCCCGTTGATCCGGGGGCCATAGGCCACATTTTCGAAAACCGATTTGGCGAATGGGTTTGATTTCTGGAAAACCATCCCCACCTTTTTACGCAGGTTGACCACATCGATCTGCTTGTCGTAAATGTTCAGTGAATCAACAAGCACTTCACCGGTGATCTTCACATTAGGGATCAGATCGTTCATGCGGTTCAGGGTGCGCAGAAAAGTAGATTTTCCGCATCCGGATGGCCCGATAAAGGCGGTGACCTCCTTCTCGGGAATATCAATTGAGATAGAGTTCAACGCCATTTTGGCGCCGTAATAGAGGGTTAAATCCTTTGTTTTGATCTTTGTTTCCTTCATTTCATGCTGTTTTAGACCTTCCGGGTTTTTCAAACATGGAAGGTCTTAGTATCATGTTGCTTTTCGGCGCAAGCGTGACCGGATGATGACGGCAGTTAAATTTAACGTAAAGGTAAGCAATAGCAGCACCATTGTTGTGGCAAACTGGATGGGCAGGGTCTGATCCACATTGGACGACTGGGTTGCCATGATGTAAATATGGTATCCCAGGTTCATGAACTGGTCGCTCAGCGACGTTGGAAGGGTTGCCAGGTAGTAGGCAGCCCCCGTAAACAGGATCGGTGCAACTTCGCCGGCCCCGCGGCTGACTGCCAGGATGGTTCCGGTCATGATCCCTGAACGGGACCCGGGAATGACAATCCTTTTGATGGTTTCCCATTTTGTTGCGCCAAGGGCCAGGCTTGCTTCACGCAATTCGCGCGGCACAGTGCGGATGGCCTCTTCAACCGACACGATAACCACCGGAAGGGTGAGCAAAGCCATGGTGAGGCTTGCCCAGAGGATGTTGGGCTGACCCCACTTCAACTGGCCGCCAAGGAAAGCGTCGTCCATGCTGCCCCCGACAAACTTGATAAAAAATCCAAGCCCGAACAGTCCGAAAATGATGGAAGGCACTGTGGCCAGGGTGCGCACGGCAAACCGGATGGTTTGTGCCAGGATCGATTTCTCGTGGGCATATTCGGTGAGATAAATGGCCGTGATGGTTCCAAAAGGGACCGCTGCAACCGACATGATCAGCACAAGCAAGGCCGTTCCATAGATGGCCGGGAAAATGCCCCCTTTCATCATGCCATCTTCGGGAAAGGCGGTGAGGAATTCCCATGAAAAGGTATCCTTTCCGCCGATGATGATCACAACAAGAAGCAGGATGATCGCAGCAATGATCAGGAAAGCTGACAATGCTGTCGCCCCGATGAAAAGTCCGCCGGTTATTGCCTTTTGTCTGCTCATGACTGCTTTCCCTGAAAACGTTTCACCAATTTGCCCTTCACATAAAATTCAGCCAGGGCATTGAGGCTGAAGTTGAAAATAAAAAGCAGCGAGCCTATCAGAAAGAGCACATTGTAGTGGGTGTCGCCAAACACCACTTCCGCCATCTCCGCACCGATGGTGGCGGCCAGGGTGCGCACCGATTCAAAAGGGTTTGCAGAAATCATGGCGGCATTGCCGGTGGCCATCAGTGCGATCATGGTCTCCCCGAACACACGCCCGATCCCGAGCAGGACTGCGGCGAATATGCCAGGTGTTGCAGCAGGAAGGGTTACCAACAAAGCAGTCTGCCATCGGGTTGCTCCAAGGGCAAGGCTTGCTTCTGTATACGTTCGCGGAACAGCCGTAAGGGCATCTTCGGTAATGGTAAAGATAATCGGGATGGCCGCCAGCGCCATGGCCACCCCTCCGACAAAAGCATTGAGACGGCCGTCGTAGCCGAAAATATTCTGAAAATAGGTCGCCATGACCATCAGTGCAAAAAACCCGATAACCACCGATGGGAATCCTGCCAGCAATTCTATCGCCGGTTTGATGATTTCACGCAGCCAGTAAGGCGCAAATGAGGCCGAAAAAAGGGCGGCAAGAATGGCGATGGGGGCGGCAAACAACATGGCGATGAGGGTTATCTTCAACGTACCCACGAAAAGCGGGATCAATCCGTACCTCGGATTGTCGGAAACCGGCAGCCATTGCGTGCCCATCAGGCTTTTTGCCGTTGCCTCATCCGATCCGCGAACAATGGTATCCTCAGCCGGGACCTGGTTCTCGATCATTGTGGTGTCATCGGTCGTAACCCCATATTGCTCCTGACCCGAGGAATTGGTCTGGCTGCCCGTTTCAACACCATACTGCTCCTGTTTTTGAAACGATTCAACTTTCACCGGCTCCTTTTCCTCTGCATAAAAAATGGGCAGCGATTCCTTGAAAACAAAGAAGAAGATCAGCACAATAATGGTGATGGATAAAAATGCCACCCCTGTGATGATCTTCTCCGAAAGAAATTCGGATAACCTGAATTTCTTTTTTAATGACTCCCTGCTGAAAACAAATTTATTATGCTTTATTGGTTCTTCCATTACCATTATTTAAAGTGAATAGCAACACCTCTTCAAATGTTGCCATACACCTGTTTAACCTTTGCTGATACAAACTATCTTACCGGGAAATACCCCACGTCTGCAACCAGCTTCTGCCCTTCAGGGCTGAGGATCCAGTCGATATACGCTTTAAGTTCGCCGGTTGGCCGGTTCTGAAGATACATGTAAAGGTATCGGGTAATCGGGTATTGCCCCTTTTTAACAGTTTCAGTGTCGGCCACAAAGGCCTGGCTCTTGTCGTCCTTTTTCACGGCACAGTGTTTTACGCCGGTTGCATAGGCAGCACCACCGTAACCAATGCCGAATTTGTCTTTCGACACAGCATTTACTACCGCCGCAGTGCCCGGAAGGGTCTGGCAGCTTGCTGCATAATCAGCCTTGACAACCTGGTCCTTGAAGAACACATAGGTTCCTGAGCTGTTTTCGCGGCCATACAATTTGATATTCTGATCGGGTCCGCCAACCTCTTTCCAGTTGCGTGTTTTCCCCGAGAAAATATTGCTCAGTTGCTTAAGGGTCAACTCCTTCACCGGGTTTGTTTCATGTAAAAAGATTGTGATGCCATCTTTTGCGCAAGGGATTTCCACACCCAGAGAGGCGTAGCGGTCTTTGAGCTTGTCCATTTCCGATTGCTTCATCGGGCGGCTCGAGTTGCATATGTCGGTGGCCCCGTTGATGAGAGCGGAAATACCCGTTCCCGAACCGCCGCCTGTTACCTGGATAACTGTTGCGGAGTGTGATTTCATGTAAACCTCCGCCCACTTCTGGGCCAGGATGACCATGGTATCAGAACCTTTTACCGTAATTTTTTTTGGCGCCGGCATGAAGGCGAATCCAGCAAGGGCGATCGCAATAAGTAACACCAGGCTGTAAATTTTCTTCGATTTTTTCATACTATATTTTTTTATAAATGTAATGAATTTTTATAAACGCCCCTCCCTTTTGGGGTGGGGTTGGGGTGGGGTTTAAAACTTTGCCTGCAACCGCAGCGTCAATGTATTTTGTTTTATGTAATCACTGTAATCATAAACTCCCGGAATACCGTTTACCGTGTAAGAAGAGGTAACATTGCCGATATCTTTTGAGTTGACTCCCACCTTTTTGTTGATCGGGATCTCATAGCCCAGCATTATTTTGATGTTTTCGGTGAAGAAGTAGATGTAAGCCATGGTGATGGTTTGATATTTCAGGTCGCCGGTTCCGCTTTTTAAATTGTTATTTGCAACCGTTTTGGTTTGGGCATTGGTAGCAATAACCGGATCGGCACCAGCATAGGTGTAGTTGTTGGTTGTGGTGGTTTTCACCCCTTCGTCCCATTTTGCAATGCCAATCTGGTCGGATGCCACTTTGGTATTCGGATCATAATAATCGTAACGGAAAGCCACTTGGTGATGTTTCCCGATATTCTTTATCAGGTAAATATAGTAACCGCTGAAGTTCTTCTCAATGGCAGGTTTGTTGCTTGATGTTATTGTTGTCAGTGTAGTCAGCGTCAGGGTGTCATTCTTTAGTGCGGAAGTCATTGGGCTTGTCACGCTTGTTTTAGATGTGTATCCCGGGGCTCCGTTCACGCCAAAGATATACTCGCCTTTCAGGGACAGGCCTCCGAGAATATCAAGATAGAGTTGGGCCTCGAAACCAATCCATTGCTTTTTAATGAGCTGCCCGATGTTGTTGATAGATTTACTGTACGTGTAATCTGAATTGAGAACATCCAGGGTATTGGCCTTGATCTTGCCGTAATAGCCATGAGAGCCAACTCCCAGTGCGCCCATATTGCCAAGTTTAAAGGTATATGTTGCGCGTGCCATAAAGTCCTTGTGATTGTCAAAGTCATTGTTCACAGGGTTGATGTTGACACCGGCGGCATCGGTAATGACGAGCCCGTCATTACCGTTAAACAGAGCCAACTGCACTTTCAACGGAATTTTCGGCGTAGCAATTTCCAACTTGGCACCTGTAGCGCGTTCATCGGGATAAATTGCACGGATAACCCTGGAACGTTCCGAAACTTCGCGGTTGCTCGATGAATATTCCACTTCGTAATTGGGCCGGTTGAATTTACCTGCCCACAAAGAGAATGTTTTTAGCCAGGGGTCATTAAGCTGGACATAGGCATCTTTTAAGGTAATGCTACCAGGAACAAAATCGGGCTGCAGAACAAACACCACACCGTTAACCGGTTCGTACTGGAACTTGATTCTCACCCTTCGCAGCATAAAAGCATTGGAGGGATAAACATTGGATGCTTCATAATGCATGAACTGTGCCTGGATATACCCGGACAATTTGATTTTTGTAAGTTTGGCCAGGTCGCTTTCGGCCGTTGCAATTCGTTCTTCAATGCCACTAACCTTGTCGCGCAGGGTACCGACATTTTCTTTCAGGGTGTCCTGTTCCTGTTGTAAAGCCTCAACCTGATTTTGTGCTTTGGAAGTGGTTGACAAAACCACCATCGGCAGGACTAATCCAACCATTAAAAGGATGTTTGTAAATCTTTTCATGCGTTTGCGTGTTAATTTGCGGCAAAGGTAATTCGACTCCCGGCAGGGAATGTTAACAAATGATTACTTTTAGATTAAATAATTGTTAACGGATGGCTGGGAAAGCAGGCCGGAATGGTAAATCATGAATTGTGACCGGAAGATCGTTATTTGTTCACCTGGAATCATTCCTTTTCAGAATTGCGGAATGTGATGGTAAAGGAGGTGCCGGGATCATTGGCGATAAGGAGAGTTGCCTCGATCTGGGTGCATAAAATCTGCACAATCTGCAGGCCCATGGTCTTAAACTGGTCGGGCGTTACCCCGACGGGCATGCCGATGCCGTCGTCTCTCAGCAAAAGCGTATTGATGCCGGTTTGTTTATCCATGGAAAAACGGATCTGAATTTTCCCTTCCCGCTCGTTGGGGAATGCATGCTTGTAGGCATTGCTTAAAATCTCATTGATGATCAGACCAAGGGGAATTAACGCTTCAATGTCCATCACCACCTCCTCCGCTTCAATTGACAAATCAACATTGCGGCGGTTAAAAGTGCCGGCAATGACTGAAGCCAGCGAGCGAAGGTAACCCGGAAAGGAAATCTTTTCAAAATCGCCGGAACGGTAAAGCATTTCATGCACAAGGGCCATGGTCCGTATCCGGAGCTGCAGGTTGGTAAGCGACTGCAACAGCTCATGATTTTTTGTCTGGGCCATTTGCATGTTGATCAGGCTGACCAGTATGGCAAAATTATTTTTCACCCGGTGATGAATTTCTTTCAGAAGATTCTCCTTTTGCTTTGTTCCGTCCATGATGTCGAATTCCTTATTTTTCCGTTCCTGAATGTCCCGGGTTACACTTACCATCCCTTTGAAAGCACCGCTAATGGGGTCAAACAGAGGGTTTATGATCGATTCAACCCAAAAAACCGAACCATCCTTTTTTTGTGCTTTCCCGGTGAACTGCTGCGATGACCCGGATTCCAGCATTTCGGCAAATTTAGCGTCTGAACTGGCATGGTAATCAGGGTGGGTAAGATCGTAAAGCGATTTTGACAGGATCTCGTCAGGCTTATACCCGTAAACGGTCAAACTGGAAGGCGAGGCATAGATCCTGTTTCCCTGATGATCGACCTGGGTGATAAAATCGCTTGAATTATCTGCAATGAACTTATATTGGGTTTCACGCTCGCGGGTTTGGTGTTCAGTGGTTTCGCGTTCGCTTATCTCGCCTGATAACTGTACATTCAACTCCTGCATTTGCCGCTTGAGGCTGCGGATATATAAGTGCCATAGTATAAAAATAATCATGGAAATGGCTGTCACTCCGAGGAGCACCTCTAAAGTTACAGTTTGATAGTTCTGAAGCTTCAAATTGAGTGATGAAATGCTGTGCTGCCGTGCAATTCTCCTTCCCGATTGCTGACTCTTGAATAGCTGCTGGTTGGTTTGAAATATCGCGAAATTGCTCCGGTACCTTTCCCGGTCTATCTCATCCTTTACAGAACTATAGCGACAATAATAATTCAAGGCTTTCTTGTAATCCCCCTGTTCAAAGAAATATTCATAAAGGTGATGATAGCCATTGACCATGAACTCCTTCCTGTCAAATCGCCGGGCAAGAATCATCCCCGAATCCATGTACAGGGCCCCTGAATCTGGTTTTCCAAGCTTGTAAAAGTCCCCGGCAATATTGATCAGGGAGCTGTTAACTTGAACAGGCAACTGATGAAGCTGCCTTACATGCAGCGCCAGGCGGTTGTATTTCAACGATGTGCGGAAGTCGTTCTTTTGGTAATAAACGTGGCCCAGCCGTGTATAAAGGATGCTCAGCAGTTCGAAGTCGGAGGTGTCTGCATCCCGGATCAATTTGCCATAGAAGGCCAAACCCTGTTCAAACCGGTTCTTTCCCAGGTAATCACGTCCCAGATTGATTTGCACCCGAAACTCGCCTCTTCTGTCGCCAATGCTGAGGTAGAAGGAAAGTGCCCTGTTGAAGAAAGAATTTGCTGTTTCATTGTCATCAATTGCCTGGTAAGTGAGCGCGATCTGCTGCAGTACTCCGCCCTGGGATGATTTGTCTTTTGATTTTTCAGCCAGCAACAACGCCTGGTGAAGGTAACCCAGGGATGCTTTATTGTTTTTCAGGTTTCGGTTTATCATCCCGATTTCTGATAATGCAACCACCTGGTTCAGTGTATCCGAAAGCTCCCGGTATGTTTTCCAGGCAGCCAGGTATTGCTCCTGCGACTGCATGAATTTTCGCGTCTCGCTGTAATAACTTCCCATCAGCATCCTTGCCCGGGCTTTGAGGCTGTTATTTTTTTCAAGAATCGAAATTCTGAATGCAGGCACAATATAGCTGAATGCCTTTTGCGGCATGATGTTCATGATCTCTTGCGCTACATCAAGGTAAATAATGGCTTTTTGCACCTGGTTTTCATGGGGTTTAATCAGGAACAGGCTATCCCTTACACGCTGGTCCAGCGGAATAACCTGGGAGAACAAAGCCGGAGATAAGATCCCGAAAATAAAGGCTGCAGTCAGAAAACACTTGTGCATAACAGGGTGTTGCCTAAGCGTTCAAAGATAGAAATAATTATAACTTTAAACGCAAACTATTGCTGACAACTGAAACAGAGCTGAAAGCCATGGCCGCACCGGCCAGCATCGGGTTCAGCATAAATCCGGTAAAAGGATAAAGAACGCCTGCCGCAACAGGAATGGTGACAATGTTGTAGAAAAATGCCCAGAAAAGGTTTTGCCGGATCGTTCTCACCGTTGCATGCGAAAGGCTCAGCGCCGTCGCCAGTTTTTCAAGGTCTCCTTTGATCAGTGTTATTTGTGCGCTTTCAATGGCAATATCGGTTCCGGTCCCCATGGCAATGCCGATGTCGGCCACCGCCAGGGCCGGTGAATCATTGATTCCATCGCCAACCATGGCAACCACGAATCCCTGCTCCTTCAGGCGCCTTACATAGTCTGATTTTTCGCCCGGTGTAGCTTCTGCTTTGAAATATTCAATACCTGCCTCCGCCGCAATGTGCGAAGTTATGGCAACACCATCGCCCGATAACAGGTGTACCTGCATGCCCATCTCCCGGAGCTTTGCAACCGCTTTTGCCGATCCGGCTTTAACGGTATCGGCGAACGATATCATGGCCACGACACTTTTATTGCATGACACATAAACAACCGACCGCGCCTCCTGTTTCAGCCTCATTTGTCTTTCACTGAGCCCTTCGGGTACTGTGCACCCACTGGCGGTAATGTATGTCCTGCTACCAATATGGTATAAATTCCCGGCGAAAAATGCCGAGACCCCTTTCCCGGTGATGCTTTCAAAACCTGAAACCACCCTGTCGGCAAGGGGTTGCAACTGGTTGGCGCCTTTGACGTCATCTTGCCTGGTACCGAAAAAATTTACCATCGCCTGCGCGAAAGGATGTTCCGACAGTGATTCAATGGCAACAATGGCATCCTGTATGCCGGTTTCCGTGTCAGCATTTGCCGTTCCCGGCTCCCAAAATACCTCCGTCACCTGCGGCCTTCCGATGGTAACCGTTCCCGTTTTATCGAGCACCACAGCCGTGGTCTTGCAGAAAATTTCAAGGCTTTCGGCATCCTTCACGAGGATGCCCTGCCGGGCGGCGTTCCCCAGCCCTACCATCAGGGCGGTTGGTGTAGCCAATCCAAGCGCACACGGGCACGCGACGACGAGCACCGTTATGGCTGCAACAAACGCGAGAGGAGTGCCTGTAGCGGGTTGCCATATCGTCCAGGCGATGAATGTCAGCGCCGAAATTCCCATTACGGCAGGTACAAATACCGCGGCGATTTTATCTGCCTGTTTCTGAATGGGGGCCTTGCTCCCCTGGGCTTCCTGCACCAGCCTGATGATCTGGGCAAGCATGGTTTCGCTCCCGACCTTTTCTGCCACAACTTTCAGGCTTCCCGTCTGGTTGATGGTAGCGCCGATCACCTCATCACCCGGCCATTTATTGACCGGCATCGATTCTCCGGTGATCATGCTCTCATCGATGGCGCTAAAGCCTTCAACAACCCGCCCGTCTGTCGGGATCTTCTCCCCGGGCCTGATCACGAGGATATCGCCCTTTATGATCTTCGAAATCAGCATCTCCTTTTCCACGCCATTGCGGATGACCCGTGCGGTTTTCACACCCAGGCCCATCAGTTTTCTGATGGCTTCGGAGGTTTTCCGCTTGGCTTTCTCCTCGAAATACCTGCCCAGCAGGATGAAGGTGACAATTACAGTTGCGGCTTCAAAATAAACATGCGGTTCGAAACCACGGCTCCTGAGGTAATCCGGGAATATCGTATTGAATGCGCTGAATACAAAAGCACTGCCGGTTCCAAGCGCCACAAGGCTATCCATGTTGGCCGAAAAATGAAGCATCCGCTTCCAGGCAATGATAAAGAACTCCCGGCCAAACCATGCCAGTACCGGCATTGTCAGGGCCATCATCAATAGGTTGCTGTTTGGCATGTGGTGGAATACCATGGCGATCAGCACAACCGGAATGGAAAATGCAGCCGAAAGAACCGTATTGACCCTCAACCTTTTTAACCGCATTGAGGCCCTGGTTTGCACATCTTCCTGCGAAATATCATGGGTGATGAGCTTAAATCCGAGTTCATCCACGGTTTTTACAATCTGCTCCAACGTGATGGCCGCCGGGTCATATTCCACCATCACCTGCTCCGATGCAAGATTGACACTGGCCACCTGCACGCCCTTTTGCGCAGCCAGCATGGTTTGGATGCTCCCGGCACAGGATGCGCAGGACATGCCTTCGAGGCGATAAATCTCCTTTTTCAACACCGCCAGATTATTTCTTGCAAATTTAAACCAAATATAAATAACACGATGGTTTCCTAACGCTTAATTAATTTCAACGTTTCCCTGCCGTTTCCCGCCGTTACCTGTACGAAGTACATGCCGGGAGCCAGGTGAGAGGCTGAAATGGTTTGCTTTCTTTCGTTGTTAAAGTTTTGTGTTAAAACTTTCAACCCGCTGATGTTGAAAATTTCAACCCTCGAAGTCCCGACAGGTTCGCGACGGGTGTTGCACCCTGATCCCGCCACAACTTGTAATCAACACCAACTTCAGAATTCGCCAATCCCACCGGTACCCCTGCGCCACCCTGGCAATATTCGCCACCTCCGGTTACCTCAAACACAAGCGGAAGCGTAACCGTTATCGTTTGAGCCGCTGAAACGGACTGTCCTGAAAAAGGAGCAGGAACCCACAGGGTCCAGGTATTCGGATTGGTGTTGCCGGTGCTGTAACCAATCCATGATTGTAAGCCGTAAGCAACTCCTGGAGCGCCGGTAATGCCATTCGGGATATACGCCTGGGCATAAACATCAAAGGCGCCGCCAAGGGTTTATCGAACCGCTTCACGGCCATTGCAGGTTGGCCCAATTGATGGAGCCTCCCCACGTGTCGTTGACCGTTGTGGTGCCCGTGGTGGTTACCGAACGGTTGGGTCTGGGTATGCAACCTTATGCGAAATACTATGGTTTGTCGGATTTGAAATTTTTACCGGCCTTGTTCCACTCTTTCACCAGCCGGTTGCCTTCTGTGGCCAATCGTTCCAGCCTGGTCTGAGAAACATGAATATCCGGGAGATCCTTGAGGATTTCATTCCGCTGATTTTTCCAGTTGCGGATTTCATCGATCAGCTTAACATTGAAATGCGCGGTAAATTCCGGATGTTTGGTGCCGGTGTGCAGATACTTGACGCGGTGAATCGATTGCGCAAGGGTAAATCCTGCGCCCGGCGACCTGGTTTCAACTTTCCCGAGCAGCTTTTTCAATTTCTTTTCCAGGATGGAGGAAAAAATCATCGACGCCTCCAGGTAAAATCTGCTTTTAATCGCCAGCTCTGCCCTGTCGCGTGATTTTCCGGCCTGCTTTTTTGTGTTTGTCGCACGTTTTTTTTTCTTTTTCATAACCCGAATTTAGAAGTCCTTATCCTCTTTTGGCTTCACATTTAACAATGATTTAATCTCATTATAGAAAGTTTTTGTAATTTTGCACTAAATTTAGTTTAAATCAACATATCAAAACATGAGTCTCGAAAAGAAATTTGTAAAAACAAAACCTGTTTGTAAAGTCAAATTCTCCCTCACCGGAGACCAGTATACATCAGCATCCTCCATCCTGCTTGTTGGCGATTTCAACAACTGGCAGGTTGGTGAAACCCCTTTAAAAAAGGCAAAAACCGGCGTTTGGTCTGTTTCCCTTGACCTGGAAACCGGCAAAGAGTACCAGTTCCGCTACCTGATCGATGGCACCAACTGGGAAAATGACCCCGAAGCCGACACGTTTATTCCCAGCGGCCTGGGCTCCGAAAACTCAGTGCTGGCCCTGTAATCCCCCTGGCTGATTCAGTTTTTCTTTCGCCTATTTACCTTCCATCCGCTGCCTTACCCCGCTGATGACTGTTATGGGAGAATCGGTGATGACCATGTTGTAAATCCAGTCGGGGATGCTTCCGGCGGGGTCAACATAGCCTTCGAGCACAACATGCGACAAATTGTTGCCGGCAGACTCGATGGTCCAGCTTTGGCGGTATTCTTTGATGCGCACCATGTCTTTGTGCTCCGGAACGACTCCGGGCAGCGGACCTGCGGTTATCCTGTACACACCTTTTGCTGGGTTGATGGAAACAGTTGCGTCCACACACAGGTCGCGATCGGTAAGCGGCCACGACAGGTCGTACACCAGGTAATACTGCGCCCGCTTATTCTTTTCATAAAACAGCACCTTGATCTCGCTGAGGTTCTTATCCCACCAGTCGGTGTTGTGAACGTTTTCGATCAGGGCGAAAACCTTGTCGGCCGTCGCATGGATGTCGGCAACCCCTTTAAACGATTTCAGCCTCTTGCCCTTCTCTTTCCGGGTGTAAATTTTAACGCCGTCCTTCTCTTTGATAAAATCCCAGGACTGGGCTTCAGCCGAACCTGAAAGCGCAACGGTGAATACAAATAATAATGCTGGCAACAAGCAGTGTTTTACCATCAACGCGGTAAATTTTCCCAAAAATAACGATTTTCTGATAAAATTTGAGCAGAATTTTAATACTACGTCATATTTTGGCGTAGTGTCGCTATAATTTTGCATTCGAACAACACCAAAACAGATAACATGATTTTACTGACTGTTTACAAGGAGTCTGCAGGAAAAAGGGAGAAGCGGGAATTCGCCCGGCTGCAGGAGGCGATCGAATTCGGGCAGAAAACCGGCTCTGATTATGAGATTTACGACCCGGTGTCGGGCAAAGTCATCGACTGGAACGAGATCAATGTGCGCGATGACGAAGACTGGTACTACGACGAGAAGGATTACCTGTGGAAGCGGTTTAAACAGGAGGAAGAGTTCGATGATGGCTTTTTTGCCCCGGATTTTCATTTCGATATGTTCGGCCAAACGTGTAACTTGCACCGCACAGGAAGTTAACACGAACAAAATGCCCAATGGCAAAGCAGGACTATATTTTCAGGTACCTCAGCATCATTAAAAAGCTTCGCCGGGCCGGTGAAGCCACCTTTAAGGAGATCAACGAATACCTTGAAAAGGAATCGGAATTCCTCGACCGCCCGTTTTCGATTTCGAACCGCACCTTTATCCGTGACCTCAACGACATCAGGGAGCTGTTTAAAATCGACATCCGTTACGACTTCTCCAAAGGGGTCTATTACATTGCCGATGATCAGCAAAACGACCTGAACAACCGAATGCTCGAGTCGGTCGAAACCATCAATTCACTCAAAATGGTGAGCGACATCGGACAGTACATGTTTTTCGAAAAACGCAAGGCACATGGCACTCACCACTTTTTCGGCCTCCTGCACGCCATTAAAAACCGGGTGGTCGTATTGCTGGTGCACCAGAAATTCGACAGCGACGAACCCCGCGAACGGCCTGTCGAACCCTATGCCCTGAAAGAGTCGAAGGGCCGGTGGTACCTGCTGGCAAAAGACCGGGACGATCGCAAGGTAAAAACCTTCGGCCTCGACCGGATCCTCGATTTTCAAACAACCCCAGGGCGGTTTGATTATCCTTCAACCCTGGATGTGAACGAAATGTTCCGGTACTGCTTTGGGGTGATAAACCCTTATGATGCGCAACCTGAGGAGATCATCCTCTCTTTTGAGCCGGAGCAGGGGAAATACATCAAAAGCTACCCTATCCACGAATCTCAAACCATTCTTTCAGATAATGACCGCGAACTGCGGATCAAACTGACGCTGTATATAACCCGCGACCTGCTTATGGAGATCCTCTCCTACGGCATGTCGGTGAAGGTGGTCTCTCCCGAAAGGCTGGCCTCGGAAGTTAAGTCCGTTTGCGCCCATGCTGCAGCACGACAGGCATCGGACTAAGCGATGGCTCAGTAGTTGATCCCAACTCCTGCAATCACGCCGCATTTATCCACGACCGGGCTGACAGCCACGTTGCGGGAAAAGCCTGAATTCAAAAATTCGCGGAGGTCATTGCCGGGGATTCCTTCGATTTTCACGTTGGGGATCTTGTGCATTTCAGCAAAGGCATCTTCCCTGTACTTTCTTTTGAGATCCGCATCATCAACCGTGGTGGCAATGTAATGCAACAGGTTGCGGAATTCGCTGATGACTGCCTGCCGTTTCCTGTTGATCTTTATGACCACCGAATCGGCCGGACAACGGCGGCTTCCCTCAACCGGCATCCTGGCTTGGCTGGCCACAGGCGGTTTAATTCCGGATGCGGATGCATTCCTGTTTGCCGCTGAATCAATGGTTAATGCGATGCCGGTTGAATCATCATTTTCAGCGGGGATCAAAACCAGGATTACGGTTGTGTTCATCAACTCTTCCCTGGTTTTTTGCCTTAAGTCTGAAACAATCCTGCAGTTCAGCTTTGCATAGTCATTGTGAACCTCCCTTGTGAACCCGCCTGTCTTATAGTTTTTGCACAAGGTATCGGCGCTAACCAGGTAAACGAGTGTATTCTTCCTGTTTCTCGAAAGGTAATGCCCGATGGTTAGTGGCCGTTTCGCCCGGCTGATTTGCGATTCAACCGACAACTGCCTGTCAGGCTTCATCTCAAAGCAAGTATCACCGCCGTAAAAAAGTTCTTCGCGCAGTGCCCGCTTTTTATCGGGATTATTGCTTCCGAAAAAATCCCTTAACATGCTGGAAGGGATCACAAATTCCTTTTTAAATGGAACTGCCAGGTCAATGCGCTCCAGGAATATCCTGTCCTGAATAAAGACTGTATCGTGACATTCGATCGGGTACAGCAGTTCCAGCATAGCCTTAAAGTCCTCGTCGAATGTATTTTCAACCATGGGTATCGGCTGCAATATCACCAGTCGTGTTCCGCCGATGTGATCAATTGACCCGTTCTGGCAGGAAATCGCAAAGGCAAGCGCCGCCACCAGTAAAAATGTTTGAGAAATTGCTTTGTTCATGGCTCATCACTTTATAAAGTCGAAGGAATATCGGGTTACCTATGCCAGCATTCTGATCGGGAAGGGCGGAGAAGAGATGCCCCTTACAAAGGGTTCGGCAAGATTCTTTGCGAATACACTCAGGTAATAAGTATGGCCTGCCTTTAACCCGGTAAAATCAACCGTAACACTAAGCTGGTTTTCCGATTTTGTGAGCACGCCCGGCAGGTGGTTTATTACGAAGGGTAATTGCCTGTCGCCATGCTCCTCATGCTCCTCAAGCACCCATTCGTATTCCCAGAATCTGCCTGCACGCTCTTTCCTGTTTTCGAAAAGGTCATTTGCAACCCTTGCAATGCTGTAGGTCGAATGATGTTGCATTGAAAGGTCAATCGCACCCGCACCGGCAATGTTTCCGGCAGGGAAAGGAATTGGTTCGGTATAGATATCCCTGCCTCCGCTTAAAATGCATTTTTCGAGCTGGAGGTCAAGCAAAATGATGCCCAGGATTTGCTTTGCCTCCACAAGGTTGGCGTGGAAATTCACAAATGCATTCAAATCCTCGTCCGTTACCACCCCGTACAGATACAACCTGTTATCATGTATAAAATGGTTGCGGACCGTGCAATTATTGAATTTCGGAAGGCTTTGGCGGTTCTTTTGCTGGTAGCCAAGTTCATCAAACCTGGGATCGTTCACCAGCATCGTATGAATGTCAATTCCTTCGTACAAATTGCCTGTGGCGGTACCGGCATCTATTCTGGCATAGAGCCGGCCCTGCTTCTCCCGGTGCTTTTTTAAATTGAACCCGAACAGCAGAAAAAAGATGGAAGAGAAGACAAAATGCCCTGTTGCATAAATCTGCAGCACGGCAACTACGATGTAGGTGAGGCAGATGGTGACGCTGATGCTGTTGACCGGATCTCTTCCCGGCCAGTTGGCAATAAATCCGCCTATCTTAAACACGGCCAGCAACGCAATAAGAATATAGAAGAAGAGTGAATAAATGTTAAGCCAGAAGAGCCTGCGCTGCTCTTTCTTTACTTGTCCTTCCCGTGCCATGGCAAGGATGCGCTGACCATGCCGGGTGAGGTAAATTTTTACATTCTGATGCAACAAATAGATCCTGTTTTTTGTCAGCGAAATTTTTCCGTAGACAATATGTGCAGAAATTGCATAGGTAACATCTGCCGCCAGGAACGAAATGGCAAATACCAGGTTCCCCACATACTTGTAGAAGAGCCAGAGCCCGATAAACTCCAGCAATAATATCAGGAAGAACAGGGCCATGTCCCATTGGGCCGGGGAGCATAGAAATCCCGGCGATCCGATTTGTGTCTCCTTGCGCCGGCAATAGAGCCAGAGTTTTTTGGTGCTGGCATTGGGCTCGTGCTGAGGATTTTGATGGAGCAGTGATTCAATTTCCATGGTTGTTGGTTTTTAGGGTTGCAGACATTTTAATGGATCAATTTTTATCTTCGGATCAGGAATTGCGCTCATAAACTAAATCTCCCGGGGTTTGCTTCAATATTTTTCTTACCGAAATAAAGGTTCTTAAAACGGCTACCAGTAAAATTAAACCCAGAAACACCGCAAACCAGGCATTCGCCAATGAAAAGTAATTCTGCCCCGTGTCGATCACCAGCAATTTTCCGAGCAGGTATTTTTCAAAAAGTTCTCCGCAGGCCGTTGCGAGTAAAACCGCCGGGACCATGGCAGTTAACAGAATTTTGACGGTAACATAGATGTAAATCCACATCAACGTGGTGTTCTTCACCCCGAAAGCTAGAAAATTGCCCAGGTTCTTTTTTATTCTGAGCAGGTGGTTCCGGATGATGCCTGACAGGTATATCGAAACGGAAAGAATTGAGAGGATGATCAGCAGGATGATGGCACCTGCTGCAATGTTGCCCGTATAAAGATAGTTTTCCCTTTCAGCAAGCACCTCCAGTTTCATCTGCAAGTTGAGCTCCGCTTCCAGGTATTCCGAAAATTCCCTGATTTTTTCCAGGCCGGCGAATTCAATGGCCAGGTAGTCATGAAAAAATGAGGAATTATCGCAGGCTGTGTCTTTTGACAACTCGTAATACTGTCCAAAATGGTGATTCTTCAACGAAACCAGGCGGGCAATTCTTTCGTTCATGACGCTGACCGGAAGTGATTTCTCCTGTTTTCCGATTTCGATTTTCCAGTTAAGGACACTGCTGTTACCCGTTTTCAATACCGTTGTCTGCACCATCGACGGATCTGAGATTTCAAGTGTGGTGATGATCCCGTTCAACCCACGAAGAACTTCGTTGGTGTCCATGTTTTCGATAAAAATCCGGTAATAGGAGTTTTCCCGGTCATAGAACCCGGTGTTTATGCTTTTGCAATAAAACAGGTTGGTGTAAACGATATCTGACAAATCGGGCAATTCGTTAACCACTGCCAGCAGTGGAACAGGAACATAGTCACCCATCGCAGATTTCATCTGTATAAATGATACCGTGCTTATGTTCAGTCCTGTTTCCTGAATCAATTTCGCTGAAACGATCACCCCATTGGGCTCGTAACTGAAAGCATTTCCGGCCGTGTCGGGAAAATACTTTGCAACCACGCCGGTTTTCAGCAGATCTTTCACCACGTCGCTTTGGGGATCAATTGTTCGCGCTTCATATTGAACAGACCGGTTTGCGCTTGAAAGCGCCTGAACCATGACCATTCCTTTGTTATAAAAATAGGCCCCTTTAATATGAAATTTTTTCCTGAACCATGAATCATGTATTTTATCGCTAAGAGATCTCAGGGAATCTCTCGTCCCTGAATGAAAATCGAGGTTGATCCAGTTGGAAAACGGATCGGATGACAGCTTCTGCTGGTACCTTAAGGTGCTTTCAGCGAAACCAAACGCTAAAAATGTGATGAACAGGATGATAAATAGATATCCGGCCGTGCTGTTGTTTCTGCCTTTCAACGCCCTGTACTCATTGCGGAAAAGAACAGGAAAGAATGACAAGTTATCGTGCATGCCATTGCTCTTTTCGGGGTCGGTCGTCATAGTACCTGTTTTCGTTCGTTGATAACTTCTCTGATTTTCATCGACAGGGTGTCATCAGCCAGAACATCCCTGCCGGCATTTAACCAACCGTCGGCAGTGCGTGAGAAAACATTGCCGGGCCTGATTTCATACATCTCTCCGGTTCGCGGGGAAAGCACAACAATATGGTCTGCTTTTGCAACTGACAGCGGGATATTATGCGAAACCAGGATTGCCGAACGATTTGAATTTTGCCTGATCGATTCTTTCAGTGCATCCATCAGCAAATTGGAATTTGCTTCATCCAGGTTTCCGGTAGGCTCATCGCCGAAAATGACTGAATAATCTTTAAATATCGCCCGGATGAATGACAAACGCTGCTTCTGGCCAATAGACAGTTCAAATGGCTTTTTCCTGTTGATCTCATTGAAATTCAAGCCCATCTTCCGACAGAGATTTTCCAGTGCTTCCATCTCTTCTGCCGTCATTTGTCGGTATTTCCTGATCAGCCTTCCAATCACCATGTTCTCTGCAGGAGAATAATGGGGCATGAGGAAATCGTGCTGAAAAATAAAAGAGAAATGCCGGTTCCTGACTTGTGCCAGATCAGCGGGGTGCTTCCATATCCCCTTATTGATCTCAACCTTGTAGTCGCCGGCGCAGAAGGTAATCATGCCTTTTGCAAGTGTGTCGTTCATCAATCCCAGGGTCTCGATCAGCGTTGATTTTCCACTTCCCGATGCTCCCAGGATCATGGTAACTTTCCCCGATGGAATCATCAGGCTGTCTATCGCCAGAACCACTTTTTTTTCTTTTGTCCCATGGCGGAAATAGGCACATTCCAGCTCTTCTATTTCAAACACATTCCTGTTCATTTCCATAATGATTGGTCAGGGTAAAACATCCATCGGAACCCAGTAGTAGTATATGGCTTTTTTCATTGAAGCCTGGTTTGCATTGGCAGCGTCGTCGGCAAGGCTGAACTTCAGTCGGCCGGTGGCAAGAATCTCCTTGATGCTGTTGTTGCATGCGGTTAATTTGCTCCTGTAATCATCATAATATTTCTGAATGCCCTGGTCATTTGCCAGTATGCATTCAAGCGGATAGCGCTTAACAGGATCTGTGACCGAATATCCATATGCTTCACCCAGTATTCTGTTCATAATGGCCTGGGGTGTCAAGGGCAAAAGATCTTCCGGCAGAAGATTATCGCCCACAAACCGGTTAAACAAGGCAATCCACAAGTCATACAGTGATTTTGAAAAATTACTGTTATTCGCCTGAACCAGCATTTTGTCCAGCAATGACCCCACCGCCTCCAACTCTGGTTTTGTCATGAGCACATTGGCTTTCCATATATCCAGGTGATACCCTTGACCCGGTAAATCATATTTTATTGCAGAGTAGCCTTCCTCCAGTGCCCTGATATATTGAACTTTCTCTTCCATGCCGGGAACATCTCTCAATGCTCGTTGAAATGGATCCTCATGCCGATTTCCGGCAACGGCCGAATGATTGTCATCAAGACATATACGTTGAATCGCATTATTGAGGGTGTTGACAATTCTGGCATACCCGTTTTGTAAAAATGTTTGCATTTGCGCGGCGGCAAGTTGGCTTGAATCAGCTTGTTCAATAATGGAGAGGATCCCTGCATTTTCCATTTCATGACCTATTTCAGTCTTTTTGAATGCAATCTCGCTGGAGCTTATGTTAAGCTTGTCTGCATATTGCCTCCCGGCTGCAACTGAAATCTCCTGGATCTGTTGAACCAGGTTGTTATCACTTTTGTAATCAAAAGCAAGCAGATAACAGTTTTTTTCAACAATTTTACCCTGGATATCACGGCGCAGACCAACAAGGCCTGTGTCGGGAACATTGATGGCATGGTTGCTGACCATGACGATGATATTGGTTTTCCTCGAATCAAATTTTTCGTTGTCAAGCACATATTTTAGTGTGCTTAACACATGATCGTTTCTTGTTTCATATCTCTTTTCAGGCAGGTAATTCCGGATAAAATCCCTCACATATTCATAGTTGCCCTTATTCCCCGGGGAGCCTTTTTCCCCGATCGAAATTTTATATTGTCCGATTTGCAACCGCGGAAAAAAACAAACGCCGTAACTCTTCTGAAAATCTGTAAATCCTTGCTGAATCTGGCTGATTACATAGGTTAACCTGTTCCTGTCGATGGAATTATCCAAAACAAAAAAGATTGCAATTTGCGATTTGTTGGCCCTGAGTGCCTCGCAAAGCATGGTCCTTGATTTTAGGTCATTCTCAAACCGGCCTGTCACTCCGGTCATGAAAACATTACCCGGGAGATTTTCCATTCGAATCAACGGAAATCTGAATTTATTCCCCGGCAATGGCCTGCCGGTCAGCAGCTTGCTTTTCTTAACGTCGTCGACATTTCCATCAAGTTCACATAAGCGTTTCAGGATTGATGCAGAATACTTTTTCTCATTCAGGTCAATGGGTTCATGAACTCCGGGGATATCCTCTGCGTAAGCCGGATTCCGAAAAAAATAGTAGTCGGGCTCTGCCCAGATTGGTTTCCGGGTTGTGTCGCCTTTTAAAAACCGGACCAGGTCTCTCTCAAATTCAAAGACTTTCGCCGCATAAACAGGGTTGCAGCGTCTTTGAGCGACAGCCGACTCCTCAAAGGCAGGCTCAAAGCAAATCCTGTTATTATAATCGAATACCCTGTCCCTGTCAACCCATCCGATAATCTGCTCACTGTAAGGAAGATTCACTTCAAATTTATAGTCTTTGCCAAGTAAATACCTGTTGTTTTCAATTTTGTATACGAAGTAGATCAGGTACAATGGAACCTTGTCGGCGGAATTCAAATCGGTTGACGACTTATACACCGGGATTTCAGATTCGCTGAGCTCTCCACTTTTTATCCTTTCAATTGTTTTATGATGGTTTAAGATCACACATTTTTTATGGATCAGGGAGTTCTCGGTAAAGTCAGCTCCAAACGAAACCAGCAGATCCGATTTGCGTTTCCAGCCTTTATCCTCGGCCGATAATAATTTTCTGTCTCTGCAGCCTGCTGCTTTATAGACATGCAACTCGGTTTCTTTCTCTTCAACAACATAGTACCGCTCGCCAAAATGTCCATCTCCTTTTTCTCTGTCGGAAAAAACAATCCAGGGCCGCGACAGTTGAATGCCGGTTTTGCCAAGCAGGCAATTTATGGTAATCCTTTTTTCAGCCTTTGTTAAAATTTCCGGTTGCTTAAGCGCAGTTTGACCAAACAATGATCCATTGATCACGTGAATGATAATGGCTGCCAATGCAATCAATTTTCTTACAGACATGGGGTCAGTCTAAAAATAAGTAGCGTATCAGAAACCTGATACCAAAAGTAAACTCATAAGCGGGCGTAATTGTTGATTCGAGCACAGGGTTAAAGCCTTTTAAATCGGTCAATGGATATTTGCCCGCGAACGATCGTGCGGAAACAGGACTCATCCCAAAACTAACATTCGGCTCTATTCCAAAGCTAAAATAACCCAGTTGCTTTTCAAATCCTGCTGCAAGCTGAATAGATAAAACCACTTTATTCACAAATTTATCCTTTGGAAAATGATAGCTTTTATCACGGTAGTATCCATATACAGCCTGGTCAATTTCATGATCCCGGTCGAGATAAACCTGTTCAAGTGTTGAAAGGTTTGTTACCCAGCCGCCACCCGTCCTGCTTAAGCTGTAACTGACATCGGTGCTTGCCCTAACAAATCCCAATGCAGTGCCCGCTTTGAGGTAACTCCATTTGCTGAGGTAAGTTTTAAACAATACGGGGATCTCCACCTTTGTGACGTCTGTTTGTTCCGAAACCACCGGGGCCCTTTCGAAGGTGGTGCACGAAAAAAGGTTTCCCTGTTGCTGGCCAATCGTATCCGGGTAACTTTTTGAATATTCCTGCATCGACGCGGTCAGTGTTGTTTTCGAATAGAACAGCCCGGTGGAAAGGAGCAGGCCATTGCCGCGGTTCCTGTTAATTCTCATTTCAAGCATCGCTCCATACTGAATGGCAATACCTGTTGTGCTGTTAAATGCTGTGTACGCTTCGTTTGGTGCAAGGTGGATGATCGGGGCCCCGGCAAGTGAACTTAAAACATTTGACCAGGCTACAACGTTGATCCCTAATGGAATACTGCTTATAAAGGTGACTTTTTTTTCTTCAGATATTTCCCGGATCAGGGGCTTTTTGTGGTCGAGGCTTATTGTCATCCTGAGCCGGATCTTAATCCTGCGCAAGGGTCTGTCATCATCATCCATGACAAGGTTTACCTTCGTAAAAAACACGATGGCGGATTTTCCCTCGGGTTCGAACCTGGTTTCATTTATGGTGTAGTCAAGGATGGGCTGCCTGGAATGGCAGGTGGTTTTTGCATGGTCGATATATTCCGTAAATGTTAGCGGAAGGGCGATGCTTTCGGAAGCAGAATTGAAAAGGTCCCAGCAGAGAAACGCATCTTTTTCGAACAGAGCCCCGAACTGATCGATGACCTCCTTCGACATATCCCTCGAATACCCCGGGCCAAGGCGTGAAAGCTGAATGTATTCCTGTACATGTTTTTCAACCGCTCTGAGGTCCGTAAAGGATTCCTGGGCTTCACATATAAGGCAATGCAGTACAAAGAAAATCAAAACAAGTCTACGTTGGGGCCGCTGACTTTTCATGCTTTCTTAATTTGCGATTCAAATTTTCATGGTGAAAATAACAAATTATTGTTTTCAGAACATCAAAAAAACGTAAAAAGGATGATATTTCCCAAAAAACTATTTGATTAGGCACTTTTATACCAGTAAGTTTTTCTTCCGATTTAAGACTTCTCCCTAAGAGTTGTTCAAACAGTTGGGCTTTAAATATGAAATTAGCTGCGCTTCATGAATGGGATGTAACATAAATTCTCTCATAAAGCAAAAAGGTAATACGCTTCTGATGGAAACTTTGCTCCTCTGCGCCTCTGCGCCTCTGCGGTGACATTTAGTTTAAACCACCTCAACCCCCTGACCCCTCTCCTGAAAGAGAAGGGGAATTGGCCGGGAAATTCCGGTCATGATGCCAGGCGATTGCCGGGCCGCAAGCCATAATACATGTCTGCCACCATTTTCATCCACACCAGGATGCATGGCACCACCTTGATCACGTATGGTTCGAAAAAATTGTACCTGAAGGATGGGGGGAACAGATCGGTGGACGAAAACGAACAGAACACCACGACGAGGCAAAGTAAAACCTGGTTTACCGGGGAAATTTTGCTGCTGAAAAACCACAGGAAGATGCCGGAGGTGGCGATGATGAAGGTGGGTGATTCGGCTTTATGGTTGAAGATGACCATCCAAACCAGCAGGGCTGAGAAAAAGAGGCGGCGGTTTGAATATTCCCTGAATCTCCTGGTATTGAGCAATGGCAGGCAAATGATGGCGAATCCGGCCATTGCAAAGAGGGTCTTCGGAACATCCAGGCCAAACCACGCCTTCAGCCAGCCCATTGCAGAAAACCCCAGCGAAACGGACTGGTCGTTTCTCAGCATGTCGAAATACTGGAGATAAGAGGCAAGCAAGGGTCTGAACCCGACCACGGCTGCCGGGATGATCCAGAGAACGATCATCCAGAAAGCGGCCCAGGGGATGATTTTTCGCTTTTCGGGATAGAACAGCAGCAGGATGAGGGCGGCAATGCCGAAGATCTTGATGTAGAAGGTGGCCACAAGGCAAAGTGTTGCAAGGATGTACCTGTTCCGTTCAAACAGGCCGAACCCAAGGATGAGCAGCCCCGCCACCAGCAAATTGCTCTGGCTGTTCTGCAGGGAGGTAATGGCGTCGGCCGCAGCCAGGAGGAGGATCCACAGTTTCTTTTTCTCATCGAGGCCCGGAAGGAGGCGGATGGCCAGGGAGAAGACCAGTACGTTCAGCAGGTTCCACAGCGAAAGTCCAAGCCAGTCGGGCAACCACGCCATGCATCCGAAGAAAAGCGCGAAAGTGGGGCTGTATTTGTAAAGATCCCAGTAGTCGCCGGGGTATTCGCTGTAAAGGTTCTTTCCTTCGAGCAGATGAAGATGGCTGTATTTGAAAATCACATAGTTGTTATACTTGGTGATATGCGAAATTTCGCCGGCAGCGGTTTTAACTTTCAGCACATACGCCTGGTAAGATGCCGCAAGTGCCAGAACCGCATACAGGCTTATCAGTAAATAAAGCGGTCGGACGGATGAAAAGAATTTCTTCAATTTCCCTCGAATTAAAATCACCCAAAAGTAAGGAAATAATCAGGAATCCCGTCTCAATTCAACCACCATATCATTCCGTTCAGTATGCTTGCAAAGCTGACCCAAAGCAGCAGTGGAACTTGCAGCAGCGAGGCTGGGTGATTTGGGATTTAACTTGCTATATTTCTGATCATACCTTTGAATATCAATCCGTGAAAAGGCAGCACGGCAAACCAATATACTCTTCCCCATATTCCCATCGGGCGGAAGGTGGCTGTTTGCTGCAATACATTGTCATTGTCAATTTTAAATTCAAGCCATGCCTCCCCGGGAAGTTTCATTTCGGCGTAAAGCAGCAGACGTTTTTCCTTCTTATTTGCATAAATCACCCGCCAGAAATCAAGTGCATCCCCGGCGGCTATCTCCTCCGGCCTGGTTCTTCCCCGGCGGATGCCGACCCCCCCGACCAGCCGGTCCATAAACCCCCTGATATTCCATAGCAGGTCGGCATAATACCATCCGTTTTCACCCCCGATGGACCAGATTTTTTCGAGTGAGGTAGCAATATCCCTGACCTTGCGTTTCCGCTGATCTTTATAGCAACCATAAACCGGAACTTCAATGAAATGGGATAGCCCTCTTTCAAGGTCATGGCTGGTGAGCGCATCTTTCCAACTTGAAAGCACCTGGTGCTGCTCGATCTTGTCGAAGGCAAGTTCGATGGCCTTATCATAGCTGACGGGTTTGATCCCGAGCATTTTCTCCAGGTTATTATCCTTGCACACAACCTCCACCTTCATGCTGTTCACGAGGTGAGAAGCGAGCGAATAGGAGATGGGGGTGACAAAAAAGAGCCAGTAGGACGAGAGCCTGGGTGTCATCACCGGAACGATTCCAATCCATCTGCGAAGTCCGCGGATATGGGCGAACCTGAGCAGCATCTCCTTGTATGTCAGCACATCAGGGCCGCCGATATCAAAACTTTTATTGAACGTTTCCTGCTTCAGCATCACGCCCGATAAAAACTCCACCACGTTGCGGATGGAGATAGGCTGACATTTTGTTGCAAGCCACCGAGGTGCGATCATCACGGGAAGCTTCTCGACCAGGTCGCGGATAATTTCAAAAGAGGCGCTGCCCGAACCGACAATGATCCCGGCTTTTAGCGTGGTCAATGCATAAACGCCGGAAGCGAGGATTTCCTCAACATGTTTCCGGGATGAGAGGTGTTTGGAAAGCTCTTTTTCATTGACAATCCCGCTGAGGTACACAACCTGCCTTACCCTCGTCTGTTCAAGACGCATTTTAAAATTTCCGGCGGAGATGGCTTCCATCTCTTCAAACCTGCCATGACGGGTGGCCATCGAGTGTATCAGGTAGAAAGCGACATCGATGTCGTCGGGTATCCTGGTCAACTCATCCGTATTCAGAAAATCAACCTCGACCACAGTCAGCCGGATGCTGTTGAACCGGGTGGCATCAAACCTGTTGGTATCCCGTACACAGCACACTACTTCATGGCCGTTTTCCAGTAAAACCGGCAGCAGTCTTTTGGCAATATACCCGGTGGCGCCTGTAAGCAGTATTTTCATGATACTTTTTTAAGGAAATATAGGATCATTTTGACTTTTTCCTGCTTGAATTCGCCCGGGGATTGAACTCAAGCGCCATCTTTATGAAATATTCGAGGTCCTGGTCCCTGTCAATCCCTTCGGGGTCCATGGTCGAATTCACCCTCCCATTTTGCAATAACCACAGTTGCCAGGCAGTTCCCGACAACATTGATGGCGGTGCGGGCCATGTCCATCAGTTCGTCAATCCCAAGGATGATGAAGATCGGCCAGGTGGGAAGTCCGAAACTGGCCGCCGTGCCAAGCAGGATGACAAGTGAAGCCCTCGGAACGGCCGCAACACCCTTGCTGGTGAGCATGAGCGTGAGCATCATGATGATCTGCGTTTCGAACGAGAGGTGAATTCCCGCCATATTTGCCACAAAGATGGAGGCCATGGCCAGGTAGAGGGTGGTGCCGTCGAGATTGAAACTATAACCGGTCGGCATGACAAAAGAGACGATTTTCCGGGGCACGCCGAACTCTTCCATGTTCTCCATGGCCCGGGGCAGGGCCGATTCGCTGCTGGTAGTGGCAAAAGCAATGGTTGCCGGTTCGGCGATCGCTTTGATAAATTTTTTCACCGGGATCTTCATCACCAGCATGATGGGCAAAAGTACGGCAAGCATGAAGACCAGGAGCGCAACATAGAGCGTGGCCAGCAGTTCAAAGAGATTTACCAGAACATTCAGCCCCATATGCCCGACACTGTAGGCAATGGCTGAAAATACAGCGAAAGGGGCAAAGAGCATGATGATGTTGGTGAATTTAAACATCACAGCGGTAAGTGATTCGGTGAAACGAAGCATGGGGGTGCGGTACTGCTCTTTGACCATGGCCACCGCAATGCCAAACAGGATGCTGAACACGACGATCTGCAGCACCTGGCCTTCGGCGATCGATTTGGCGATGTTTTCAGGAAAAATATGCAGCACAACCGTGTGCCAGTCCTGGGATTGTACTACAGGCAGCGTTCCTTTGGTCATTTCAGGGGGAACAACCACGCCGATGCCCGCCCCGCTGATATTGATGGCGGCCAGTCCGATAAAGAGGGCAATGGTGGAGACGATTTCGAAATACAGGAGCGACTTCCACCCCATCCGGCCAACCTGTTTAAGGTTGGCATGTCCTGCAATGCCTGTTACCAGCGTAGCGAAGATCAGCGGGGCGATGATGGTTTTAACAAGGTGAATGAAGATCTGGCTTACAATATTCAACTCTCTGGCCACAGCTGGCAGATCATGACCAAACTCCACTCCCATCATCATGCTCAGGAAGATCCATGTGGTCAGCTTCTTTTTGCCAACGGCATAAAGGAAATAGATGAGCAACGGGATCCACCGCAGAACTGTCATTACACCCCCTGGTATATTCAAACCGAGGTAGTGATCGGAAAGGTGGATGGCAACCACCCCGGATAATGCAATAAAAAAGTAAATAACCAGGCGTTTTAGTGAAAGCATAACACTGTTTGACAGATTGTAAATATAAAAAATTTACCCATCCGTCAGCGCATGTTTTTATTTTGATCCGGGGTTTATTGCCTGATGATTTTGGCTGTTTGAGAGACTGCGCCTGAAATGATTCCAAACTGCCATACCTGTCCATTTCCGTAAAAATCATCCTGATGTTGTTGCAATTCCCTATGGCCAATCTTATTCTGAACTTCGACGGGCCCCGATTTTCTTTTATCCGGCTGAACCAGGCACATCTGGCTCAGCCGGGGGTTACATCGAAATAGATGGCATATTTAACCTCCGGGATAACAATCTGCTTGCGCAAAACTGAAATTAAATGCAGCATTTATCAGGATCAGGAAAAATAATAGCCGCCGCATTTTGGTTAAACAACCCAATTATTTCAATTATCGCTTTATTATTTTTGCTGTTCCGGAAAACTTTTCTGAAACAACCTGAATAAAATAGATGCCTGCCGGCTTTCCGGATAAGGAAAAATCGTGTTTTATTTCCCCCGCAAAATATGTGGACACTATTTTTTTACCGGTCATGTTGAATATTTCGACTCGGATTTTCTCATCTTTTGCAAATCCGTGCATATCGAGCACAATATTTCCATAAGTTGGATTGGGGTAAACTTTAAATAAAGTTTGATCCAGGCCTGTCTCATCAGTCCATTCAACTTCAGCTATAACCGGAATCGAAGGTGCCTGAATTCCACAATACTGGCCGCTTGTTGTTATATACCCGTGCAGGTATCCTCCTGGCTTCACAAGAGTTCCGGGCAGATAACTGATCTTTTGCCCGGCAATCATGGTCGCGCTGCCTCCGTTTTGCACGGTAAAGGTGGTGCCGCTTCCGGCAACCGTAATGGTCTGGGTCGCATTGAAACACTGTATGGATGTAATATTGAGGTTTTGCAGCGAAACAACTGCCTGAACGGTTGTTACCGACATGATGACCGAATTAGAGATGGCAGGGTTGTTCTGCGTACAAACTGCATTTGAATACAGGATACAAGATACCTCATCCCCATTCCCCGGAATATAGGTGTAAATAACGTTGGTCGCTCCCTGAACATTTTTACCGTTCACCATCCATTGATAAGCAGGGGTGGTACCTTCGTTTAACGGAGAAGCTGTAAACGTTACCGGTGTTCCCGCATAGACAGGATTGGCTGAGGCAGTGATGATTACACTGACCGGGAGCAGCGGGTTAACCATGATGGTCAGGGCATTCGATGTAGCAGGGTTGCCCGTGGTGCAGGTTTCACTCGAGGTCAGCACGCACGAAACAGCATTCCCGCTGGCCGGGGCAAAGGTGTATGCCGAGTTGGTCGCTCCAGTCACATTGACGCCGTTCACCTTCCACTGGTAGGCAGGGGTGGTGCCGCCGTTCACTGGGGTGGCCGTGTAGGTAACCAGGGTGCCCGCGCATACATTCGTTGCAGTCGGCACAATCGACACGTTCACCGGGAGAAGTGGGTTAACCGTGATGGTCAGGCCATTCGAGGTGGCAGGATTGCCGGTGGTGCAGGTTGCATTGGATGTCAACACGCACGAAACAGCATTCCCGCTGGCCGGGGCAAAGGTGTAAGTTGAGTTGGTCGCTCCTGTAATAATGGTGCTGTTCACCTTCCACTGGTAGGCAGGGGTGGTGCCGCCGTTCACCGGGGTGGCCGTGTAGGTAACCAGGGTGCCCGCGCATACATTCGTTGCGGTCGGCACAATCGACACGTTCACCGGGAGCAGTGGGTTAACCGTTACCGTGATGGTGTTTGTCGGCAAGGGGCCTCCGCATGCTAATGATGCATTTTGCATTTGCCTGAAATTAGTGGTAGCAGTCAGCATACCGGGTTGGTAATTCAAACCCGTTGCACCTGCAATGTTGTCAAATGTATTGTTGTTCAGCGAACTCTGCCACTGATAAACAGGATCGGTGCCATTCAACGGAGCCACTCCGCTTAATTGCGCTGGAATCGCATTCCCGCATAGTGTTTGGTTCGCACTGATGGATCCGACAATCAGTTGTGGGTTCACGGTCATGGTCAACGTATTCGAGGTGGCAGGATTG
>JBBQUQ010000027.1:0-36406 GCA_038212325.1 Bacteroidales bacterium | reverse complement strand
ACTTATGCCGCTTTGCTTCCATTCTTCAACTTTGGCAAACATGGCCGCTGACTTTGGTGTTTTCATATTACCCCTTTTTTGGGAGCAAAGGTAAATCGGTAGCGGAGGTTGGGAAAGATGGAGTTAGTAGGGCGGATACGGATGAACATCTGCGCCTTCTTCAACAAGTCTTGGGCTTTCTGGGCCACCAGTAACTTTTTCTGCTTTATCGTCAAATTTTTCATATTCTTGAGCCTATTCTTCCTTTTTTTCATGCCACTCTTTCGCCATGCGCTTGAGGCCTGATAAATACATCATTACGTTCTCCCTTCGTTGGCACAAGGTTTTCATTTTTACTGTTTTCAACTTCCAGGTTTTTTTAACTACTTTAAAATCATTTCATTTCCAAATGGAAATCATTTGCTTTAAATGGTTTAAACCCGAAATATTCTGTTTTTAAAAAATCATTGACAGATTCAGTTTCATTGAATGCAGCCATTGAAAATCGAGAGCTGGGATCAAGTGCCTGTTCATTTTCGACATTAATACTAATCCCATAAATTTTACCCGGTTCTATTTCAAAGGGTCGACAGGGCCCTATTTTATTCTTCATTTTGCGACAAACAGTAAGTTCACCTTGATAAAACATTTTATAAGCTAACCTTGAATGATTCGACAACCTGCAGATGTACTTCCCGTTAATTATAAGCGGAAACACCTGGGACGATTGCCCGGAATTATAAACTACGTACAACATTGAAAACGCACCTGAATCTATTTTTCCTTTGAGTGTATCATTTTTTTTGGCCTTGATGTATTCCAGATCAATTATTTCAACAGCACCAGTATTATAAATGATTTTCCAAACCTCCGCTTTTGCAATCTGGATTATAGGCCCCCGTTTTACATCAACTCTTTCATACTTAATAACGTCCAGGGTTATTTCACGAACCTTGCATTGAATTGTACCCCCGGACTTTTTACAAATTAGATCATATTGGGCGAAACCAGTTGTCGAAACTATTACCATGATGGCAATAAGAAATATCTTTTTCATACTAAATGTTCGAAAAGTATTATTCAGTTAGTGGAACGATAAAGTAAATGTATGATATTTTTCTCTCAATCAACCAACATTTAACATTACTTTTATAACTTGCGTTGAAATTGGATTGGCATGGTGCACTTTATAGCAGATAGGAAAATGGTACTTGAAGCCTTGAAACATCTCAAGACAGCCTTTACCGTTGACAAGGCAAATTCCATTTTCAATCAATGTGAGTTAACAACTGCCAGTGTGAATTTAATGATACATATCCGACCCCACCCAACCGAATCCGAAAGCACCGGGTATAAACGTACCGGGATCAGGTTTTTAATTTTTGAAATGGTTTGAACCTGAATACAGCTACATGAACCCCGGCCAGCGTAAAGAATTACCTAACTAACAGAAACATAACAGGCCGTAAACATTACATTTACAGCCTGTTATGATTTTGAAGAGTTGTCCGACTAGGGGTCGAACCTAGACTCTAATGATCCAGAATCATTTGTGTTGCCAGTTACACCATCGGACAATGTGGGGGCAAAGGTAATACTTTAAATGCAAAATGCAAAATGCAAATCGTAAAATGGCAAAATGGCAAAATGGCAAAATGGCAAAAGGTGTGCTACCCAGCTATTGTACCATTTTGCTATTTTACATTTTGCCATTTATTTTGCTTTCGCCCACGAATCTTTCAGCGGCACCACGCGGTTGAAGACCAGGTTTTGCGGAGTAGAATCTTTATCCACTGAAAAATAGCCGGTCCGCTCAAACTGATATTTATCAAAGTTTCCCGGGGTTAAAACCGCGGGCTCGATCATGCCGGTGATGACTTTCAATGAGTCGGGGTTCAGGTAATCCTTATAGGTTTTTCCCTCTTCGATATCATCGGGATTTTCCCGGGTAAACAGCCTGTCGTAAAGCCTTATTTCAGCTTTAACTGCCTGCTTTTCCGACACCCAGTGCAGGGTTCCTTTCACTTTCCGGTTGCTTTCGGGCATTCCGCTTTTTGTTTGAGGGTCGTACGTGCAGTGGATTTCGGTGATTTCGCCGGTTTCGGGGTTCTTCACGACACTTTCGCACTTAATGATGTATGCGGACTTCAAACGCACTTCGCGGCCGGGAGCGAGGCGGAAAAACTTGTTTGGCGGATCTTCCATAAAATCGTCGCGTTCGATGAGGAGCGACTTCGAGAAAGGCATCTTCCGCTTTCCTTTTGACTCGTCCTCCGGGTTATTCACCGATTCCATCTCCTCAACCAGTTCGTCGGGATAGTTGTCAATAACCACCCTTACCGGGTTCAGCACGGCCATGAGCCGGTTGGTGCGCCTGTTCAGGTCTTCGCGGATGCAGAATTCAAGCAGACTGACGTCGATGACATTGTCGCGCTTGGCAACCCCGATGGTTTCTGCGAAATTCCGTATCGATTCAGGCGTGAATCCGCGACGGCGCAAACCGCAAATAGTCGGCATCCGTGGGTCGTCCCACCCGTTTACGTAGCCCTGCTGAACCAGTTCCAGCAATTTGCGCTTGCTCATCACGGTGTAAGTCACATTGAGCCGTGCGAACTCAATCTGCCTGGGCACATAGAGGCCGATTTCCCTGATAAACCAGTCGTAGAGCGGCCGGTGAACCTCAAACTCCAGTGTGCAGATCGAGTGGGTGATCCGTTCGATGGAATCGGACTGGCCGTGGGCGAAATCGTACATCGGGTAGATGCACCACTGGTCGCCGGTGCGGTGATGGTGTGCATGGAGAATGCGGTAAAGCACAGGATCGCGCATGTGCATGTTGGGAGATGCCATGTCGATCTTAGCCCGGAGCACCCTCGAACCATCGGGGAATTCACCTGCACGCATGCGCGCAAACAGGTCGATGTTTTCTTCAACCGACCGGCTTCGGTAAGGGCTTTCCTTGCCCGGACGGGTAGGTGCACCGCGGGTTTCGCTCATCTCCTCGGCAGTCATGTCGCATACATAGGCCTTCTCTTTCCTGATCAGGATCACTGCGTACGCATAGAGCTGCTCGAAGTAATCGGAGGCGTAAAACAGCCGGTCTTCCCAGTCAAAGCCAAGCCATCTCACATCTTCCATGATGGAATCAACGTATTCCACATCCTCCTTAACCGGGTTTGTATCGTCGAAGCGGAGGTTGGTTTTTCCGTTATACTTTTTGCCAAGACCAAAATTCAGGCAGATCGATTTGGCATGGCCGATATGGAGGTATCCATTGGGTTCGGGCGGAAAACGGGTATGAACACGGCTTTCATTGACACCATTCCGGATGTCTTCTTCAATAATCTCTTCGATGAAATTGAGTGATCTGGCTGATTGTTCTTCCATTGGGTGGCTTTTTTCGACCTGCAAACTTACTACAATTTAAAAAACATTGCTCCGGATAGGCCGGAATTTGATAATTTCACGGACTGAAAACAATACACTATGGGTACAATTCTGCTTGAGGGCATGGAGTTCTTCGCTTTTCACGGATGTTTTAAGGAAGAGCAGATCATTGGTACGAAATTCATCGTTGACCTTAAGGCAGAGGTTGACACGACCATTGCGGAAGGATCTGACCACCTGCGTGATACGGTCGATTATGTGGGGCTCTACCAATGCATTAAGAAGGAGATGGAACAGAAGGCGCACCTGCTCGAACACCTTGCCGGCCGCATCATGGTTGCGATTCGTCGTGATTTTCCTGCGATTGAAGGGATTGAATTGAAGATCGCTAAAATCAACCCTCCGATGGGTGGAAAAATGCACCAGGTAAGCTATAAAACCCAATGGAAGAAATGATATGGCATTAATCTGAAAAATAATCGTACTTTTGCATCCCCATTTACCATGGTTTCGTGGCCGAGTGGTTAGGCAGCGGTCTGCAAAACCGTCCACAGCGGTTCGACTCCGCTCGAAACCTCATCAACCCGTTTCTTTCCGGAACGGGTTTTTTATTTTCCCCGGGAGTAGAGAAGGTATTCGCTGATGAGCACCATTACAAGCGTGAAAGCACTGCTTAACAGCACACGCACAAAGGTGGCCATAAACTCACTGAAACGGAATATTTCGAGGTAGAACAGGGAAAAATGGTGGATGACAATCAGGAAAATGGCATAATAGAGAAACCATACCAATCCCTGGTTCCTGAGGGAAGGCGTATCGCCCAACAGCGATTCCGGCCCCGAAGAGATGGCGGAAATCACGAATGGCCTGGCAAATGCCATGATCACGCAGGCTGCCGCATTCAAACCGATGGTATTCGTGAACATATCAACACTGAATCCCAGTAAAAAAGCTGCGATAAGGAGCATCCATTTCGGGGTGTCGAATGGCAGTAAAAGGATGAAATAAATATAAAAATATGGATTGATATACCCGCTGAGGTTGATATGATTCAGGATCAGTACCTGGAAGAAAATCAGGAAGAAAAAACGGATGATGTTGAAAAATACAGTTCTTGACGTCATTACTGTGTTTTAAAGGAGTCCTTTAATTCTTCTTTTTCTTTGCGCATCAAATCCACAACCACCTCAATGTAGCCGAGGCTGTTGAAATCTGTTGAAAAGAAAATCTCGCCATTGTTGAAATTTTCATCCTGTGCGGTTTTAAAGTCGGAAATGGTTCCGATCATCAATCCTTCGGGAAAAATATCGGAATTGCCGCTCGTGATGATGGTATCGCCTTTCACAATGACCACATGCTTCGGGATCTCCTTTACCTGCCCTTTGCGGTAGTTTCCCCCGTTCCATTCCACATTGACCAGCTGATTGTTCTTTTTGAATTTCCCGGAAATCCTGCTGTCTTTGTTCAGCATGGACATGATCCAGCTGAAATGGGCTGAAACACTTACGACCTGCCCAACGATTTTATTGCCGATGATCACGCCCATGTGATTTTTGAGGCCATGCAGGGATCCCTTGTTGATCATCAGAAAGTTGTTCCTTTTGTTGGTGGAGTTGCTGATAACCTTGGCACTTATATACTTGTATTCAAGATTTACAATCGAATCCTTTTTATAAAAAATGTTGACATCAGTTACGTAAAACGCTTCCGGTATGCGCGAATGGAGCTTGGCCATCTCTTCGATGAGGACCCTGTTTGTTTTCCGGAGGGAGAAATATTCTGAGATTCCGTTGAACATGCTATTCACTGAACCTGAAACGGAATTTGAAACCCCGTAAAGTGAACTTCCCTGAAATTCGTTATAGTTAAAAAGAAGAATCAGTGAAAATGTTTCGAGGAACAGGAAAAGAAAGTAGAAATAGTGCTCCCTGAAAAATATAAAAAGATTCCGCATGGCGCCTCTTACTTGATGAGGAACGTGAACTTGTCAAAGTTTTTCAATGCGATGCCTGTTCCCCTCGCTACGGCGCGAAGCGGATCTTCGGCAACATGAACTTTCAGCTTTGTTTTCAGGTGAATCCTTTTGTCGAGCCCGCGCAGCAAAGCGCCTCCCCCGGTAAGATATATGCCGGTTTCGAAAATATCCGATGCCAGTTCCGGGGGGGTCATTTCAAGGGCATTCAAAACAGCCGCTTCAATTTTGGCCACCGACTTGTCGAGGCAGTGCGCGATTTCGGTGTAGTTGACGATCACCTCCTTCGGGATGCCGGTAAGCAGGTCGCGCCCATGCACCGCATAGTCGGGGGGAGGATTATCGATATCTGCAATTGCGGCGCCCACTTCGATTTTGATCCGTTCGGCCGTACGTTCACCCACGTTGATATTATGCTGCTTGCGCATGTATTCCTCGATGTCGGCATTGAACTCATCGCCGGCAATGCGGATGGACTTGTTATTCACAATTCCGCCAAGCGCGATTACGGCAATTTCGCTGGTGCCGCCGCCGATGTCGATCACCATGTTGCCGATCGGCTCCAGAACATCGATGCCAATCCCGATGGCTGCTGCCATGGGCTCATGGATCAGCCTCACCTCTTTGGCGCCGGCCTGTTCGGCAGAGTCCTTTACGGCCCGCTCTTCAACCTCGGTAATGCCCGAGGGGATGCAGATCACCATCTTGAGAGCCGGGGGAAACCATGATTTGCGAAGGTCGATCATCTTGATCATGGCCCGTATCATATGCTCGGCTGCCTGGAAATCGGCAATGACGCCGCCGCGCAAAGGGCGGATCGTTTTAATGTTTTCGTGCGTTTTTCCGTGCATCATCTGGGCCTTTTTCCCAACGGCGATGATTTTGCCGGAACTCCGTTCTATGGCTACGATTGAAGGTTCGTCAACTACGACTTTGTCATTGTATATGATGATGGTGTTGGCAGTGCCTAAATCAATCGCTATTTCCTTTGTAAACAATCCCATGGGTTGAATATTTAATGTTTAAAGTGTCGTATCCCGGTAAATACCATGGACATATCGTGTTCGTTGCAGTAATTGACAGAGTCAATATCCCGGATGGAGCCTCCGGGCTGAATGACTGCTGTTATGCCTGCTTCATGCGCAATTTCCACGCAATCGGCAAAGGGAAAAAAAGCATCCGACGCCATCACGGTGCCGGCTGTATCAAAGCCGAAGGCATGTGCCTTGATTACCGCCTGCCGCAATGCATCTACGCGCGAAGTCTGGCCCATGCCGCAGCCAATCAGCTGGTTGTTTTTAATCAAAACGATGGTGTTCGATTTCAGATGTTTAACAATTTTATTGGCAAAAATCAACGCCTCAGTTTCCGGGGGTGATGGTTTCTTATTAGTAACGTATTGAAATTCTGTTTGTTGTTCAGTCACCAGGTCTTTTTCCTGTTCAAGAACACCATTCAGGATGGACTTGTATTGCTTTTGCGGGAAATCAAACGATTTTTTTTGCAAAATTATTCTATTTTTCTTTGATTTTAAGCGTTCAAGTGCATCATTTTCATACCTGTCGGCAATAAGAATTTCGAAAAACAGCTTATTCAGTTCTTCGGCCATATCGGATGTGATGGTTCCATTGGCGATGATGATGCCTCCGAAAGCTGAAACCGGATCGCATGCAAGGGCATCAAGATAGGCATCGCGGAGCGAGTTTCGGCTGGCCACGCCGCATGGATTTGTGTGCTTGATAATGGCCACCGTGAGACTGGAAAATTCGCCGATCAGGTTGATGGCGGCGTCAACATCCACCAGGTTGTTATAGGACAATTCTTTCCCGTGCAACTGGGTGAACACGCTTTCAAGGTTCCCATAAAAGGTGCCCTTCTGATGCGGGTTTTCCCCGTAGCGCATGGGGCAGGAGGTGAGTATGCTCTGCTTGAATGCCTGGATGTTTTCCTGTTTGCTGAAATACGTGAAAATCGCGGCATCGTAGTGCGACGAAATGTTAAATGCCTCGGCAGCAAACAGCCGTCGTTCGTTACGACTGGTATAACCATTGTTCTTTGAAAGGATTTCCAGGAGCACCTGGTACGAACCGGCAGAGGGAACAACCACCACATGTGCATAATTTTTAGCGGCGGCCCGGATGAGCGTAATGCCGCCGATGTCGATTTTCTCGATGATTTCGTCCTCATTGCGGGTTGCGGCAACCGTTTTTTCAAAGGGGTATAGGTCAACAATCACCAGGTCGACCGAGGGGATCTCATATTTCTCAACATCGCCGGCATCAGAAAGCTGGTCGCGCCGCCAGAGTATGCCTCCGAAAATTTTCGGATGAAGCGTTTTTACCCTTCCTCCCAGGATGGACGGATAGGAGGTGAGCGATTCAATGGAGATGGCATGAATGTCTTTTTCCATGAGGAAATCGTAGGTGCCTCCGGTCGAAATTATTTGAATGCCTAGTTTTTCCAGTTTTCGTGCCAGCTCCTCAATTCCCTCTTTGGAATAAACAGAGATCAGGGCCGATTTGATCTTTATCTGGTCGTTCATATGATATCCTTTTGTAACATTAACTGAATGGCAGCGTCTAAATCCGGATTATGGGAAGCTTTGCAATGTTACCAAAAAATACCGGACGAAACAACGAATAACGAACCATGATTAATCCGTAAAACGTTCCATTAGTAAAAATAGCTACCTTTACTGTTCTTAAAAAGGAAATCACGACATCCATGATATTGATCCTGCGGCTCATCCGGGAAAGTTATATATTTGCTTTTCAGGCTATTATAGTAAACAAAGTCAGAACCATCCTTTCCCTTCTCGGAATTACCATCGGGATATTCTGCGTTATTTCGGTGTTTACGGTCTTTGATTCCATGGAAAATGCGATCCGCAAGAGCATTGCATCGCTTGGCAGCAACGTGCTTTATGTTCAGAAGTGGCCTTGGGCGATGGGCGGTGATTATCCCTGGTGGAAATACTGGCAACGTCCTGAGGCTTCACTGGATGACATGCGTGAAATTGAAAAACGGAGCAACCTCGCCGAATCGGTGGCGTTTATGGTACAGGTAAACAAAACCGTTAAGTACCAGAACAACTATGTCGACAACATTGGCGTGATGGGCGTTTCCCAGGATTTCGATAAAGTATGGAAGTTTGAACTGGCCGAAGGCCGGTATTTTTCACTGACAGAATCGGCGAGCGGCAAGAACATCGCAATTATTGGCGCCGATATTGCAGCTGACCTTTTCAGGGAAGGCGATCCCGTCGGGAAAAAACTGAAGATTTTTGGCCGGAACATTGAAATTGTGGGCGTTATCACCAAGGAGGGTGAAGATTTCTTCGGAAATTCAAATGACAAGGTCGTTTACCTTCCGGTCAATTACTTTAAAACACTGATCGACCTGAAAGAGATGGACGCGACCATTGTCGTTAAGGCCAAGCCCATGGTTTCCAATGATGAGTTGCGGGATGAGCTGACCGGCCTCATGCGGTCGATCAGGAAGCAGAAGCCGTCGGCCGAAGATAATTTCGCCATCAATGAAACCGATATTATTTCAAAAGGCTTTGAAAGCCTGTTCGGCGTAATTGCCATGGTAGGGTGGATCATCGGCGGATTTTCGCTGCTGGTAGGCGGGTTCGGCATCGCAAACATCATGTTTGTTTCGGTCAAGGAGCGAACCAACATCATCGGAATTCAGAAGGCCTTAGGTGCCAAAAACTACTTTATCCTGTTTCAATTCCTGTTCGAAGCCATTTTTCTGTCCCTGATCGGCGGGGTTGTCGGATTGGTGATCATCCTTTTATTGACGATTATTGTATCGAGCACCACCGATTTCAACCTGCTGCTCACGCAAGGCAATATCATGCTTGGCATCGGGGTTTCGGCAATTATCGGGTTGGTCTCAGGTATCTTGCCGGCCTACACTGCCTCAAAGCTCAACCCGGTGGAGGCCATGCGCACGGGCACGTAACCTTAGAACGGCCAGAACTGGTTGTCGTTCCAGATCTTCTCTTTCAGTTCATTGTCCATATCGCTGAGGATCTTCAGGTGCCCGCCTTCCCATTCGGCCAGCCAGCGGTAAAGCGCTTTTTCATTTGGGTCAGCCGATATTTCAGCCTGTTTTGAGTAGACCTCCACAGCCTTTTTTTCAAAGTCGATGGCCGCAGAGATTGCGGCTGCCTCAAACCCCGCCGCAGAGATTTTCGTCTTCATTTCCTCGGTGAGGATCAGGGTCGCAAAACCTTCATTGGCCAAATCGGGCAATTCAACTTTCGTGAAAGAGTGCATTTTTTCATACCCGACATACTGCTCGGAGAGAAATTTAACATGTTTGGTCTCCTCATCTGCCATCGTCAGGAAAATATGCTTTATCTCCGGATCGGGAGTTTGTTCGGCAACTTTTGCATAAAATGCATGGCCTCTCTTCTCCATGAGAATTGCCATTTTAAGAATTTCGAGGGTTTTCGGTGTTTCCATGATATCTGGTATTTGAGGGTTCAAATCTACGAAAAATAACCACAATTGTCACAATAGTACACAATAGAAGACTCATTTACTTTTACCTGTAAGCTGCAATGCTTCCTGCACTGTTTCAACCGGCGGGTAACAAGTTTTATTCTGACATAAATAAATCAGTGTTTTTTCATGAACAGTCCTGATTTCGTTGATTTCCATGACCGATTTATTGAGTTTGCCAGAAAAGATAAACCCCGGAAGATAATTTCCGGAAAATTCCTGCAGTCGCAACAGCTTTTCACCTCCCACAATGTTCACTTCGGTGGCGCCGGAAATAACATCAGCAAGCAACGCAGCCCAGTTGGCATGAAAGGAAGGGTTCCGCTTTATTTGCGGGATTATCCTTTGCAACATCATTGCCGCCCGCGAAGCATAAGCCTCATTCACGCGAAGATACCCAAGCACCTGAAGATTCCTGGCCATTTGCGAATTGGAGGCAGGGATCACATTGTCGGAAAACTCGATGGTTTCGTGCACCAGGCCGGGTTCTTCATCTGAGGTAAGGCAGAAAAATATGCCGTCGTCTGCTGTGAAATGGCTGATTACTTCCTGTGTCATCAGCTCAGCGGATTCAAGCCATTTCTCTTCAAAGGTCGACTGATAGATATCCAGGAATGATTTTATCAGGAAACAATAGTCGTCCAGGAATCCGGCAATGGCAAAAGAGCCTGCTTTGGAGTTCCGCCAGAGCTTTCCGTTGCGCCCGGCAAGGTGAACCTGGTAAAAGTTTGCCGCCACGATCGCTTTGTCGAGCCAGGCAGGTTTGTTAAGCGACCTCGCCGCGTCGATCAGCGCACTGATCATGAGCGCGTTCCAGCAGGTAAGTATCTTGTCGTCGGTGGCGGGGCGGATCCTGTTGCTGCGAACCGTGAATAGCTGGCTGTTAAAAACATCGGTGAACGCAGACAACTGATCGGGAGATATGTCGTATTTTGCAGCAAAATCCTCGTCATTCAACGATTTCCGTAACACATTCAGGTTGTGCTCCCAGTTGCCTTTTTTTGAACATGAATAATATCTCATGAACATTTCAGGATCCTCTCCAAGATATCTTGAAATTTCTTCATAACTCCAGGCATAAAAAGCGCCTTCGGTTCCCTCACTGTCGGCATCGAGCGAAGCATAGAAAAGGCCATCCTGGTTTGTAAGTTCCCGTTCAATGAAACCGATCGACTCCTCCACAATCTTTTTAAAGGCATACTTTTTCGTTGCCGAAAAGGCCCGGGCATAGAGTGATATTAGCTGGGCATTGTCGTAAAGCATTTTTTCAAAATGGGGCACATGCCAGCGGGCATCAACCGAATAGCGGCTGAATCCGCCACCCAGGTGGTCATAAATTCCTCCCATGGCCATCCGGTCAAGGGTAAGTTCAACATAGTCCAGCGCCGCTTTGTTTTGATACATGGTGCCATATCTCAGCAGGTATTCGATATTTGCCGGCATGGGGAATTTAGGGGCGCCGTGCGTTCCGCCATTTACAAAATCAAGGTCAGCCTCCCAGGTTGCGTAAATATCATTCAGCATTTTTACCTCGGGAAAGCCTGGCTCAGCCGCACCGGGGATTTGGCGTTGCCTCTTCATCCCATTCCCGATCTCCGCGGCCTGGTTGAAAAGATCATCAGGATTTGAATTAAATATCCCCGAAAAGTAGTTGAGGATGTGAAGCCAGTCGGGCTTTGAGAAGTAGGTACCGGCGAACAGCGGGCGCTGGTCGGGCAGCGCGATCACATTCAGCGGCCAGCCGCCCCGGCCCGTGGTGGCATATGCAGCAGCCATATAAACCTGATCGATATCGGGCCGCTCTTCCCGGTCTACCTTTATCGAAACAAAATTCCGGTTCATGGCCCCGGCAACTTCATCATCTTCAAACGATTCGTGTTCCATCACATGGCACCAGTGACATGCGGCGTAACCAATGCTGATAACCATCAGCTTATTTTGTTCGCGGGCAATATTCAACGCATCATTGGCCCATGGATGCCAGTCAACCGGGTTAAAAGCATGCTGAAGCAGGTAAGGGCTATTTTCTTTTATAAGGTGATTTGGTCTTTTTTCCGTCATGTACATCAAAGTTGATGTGCGTTTTGATCCGGGAGGAGAGAAGGTCGATCGCAACCCTGTTCTGGCCACCCTGGGGCACAATGATGTCAGCATAACGCTTGGTGGGCTCAATAAATTGCAGGTGCATGGGCTTTACAAAGCTGTCGTAATGTTCAAGCACCTGCTGAAATGAGCGTCCGCGCTCTTCAAGATCGCGCCGGATGATGCGCATCAGGCGGTCGTCGCCATCGGCATCGACATATACCTTAATGTCCATTTTTTTTCTCAGGCGCGGGTTTGTGAGGATGAGAATTCCCTCCACGATGATAACCTTGGCAGGGTTGACGACAACAGATTCCTTAGAACGGGCGCAAGTGACATAGGAATAGATGGGCATCTCGATGGAATGGCCCGTTTTGAGAATTTCCAGTTGTTTGATCAGCAGGCCCCATTCGATCGAGGTCGGGTGGTCGAAATTGATCTTTGCCCGTTCTTCGGCCGATTTATGGCCATTGTCTTTGTAATAGGCATCCTGCGGGATAACGGTAACCGCCTCTTTGGGCAGATGCTTGATGACCTGCTTGACAACGGTCGACTTTCCTGAGCCGGATCCCCCGGCAATTCCAATGATCAGCATCGCTTTATAATAAGAAACCCAGTAATAACCCTGCTGTAACTGCACTTCCGATCAAGCCGGCAATATTTGGCGCCATGGCGTGCGTGATCAGGTGGTTCGTCGGGTCTTCCTTTATTCCCATTTCATGGGCAATCCTGGCACTGTCGGGAACAGCGGCAACACCTGCAGCTCCTACGAGCGGATTGATCCTGTTTTCTTTCTTAAGAAACACATTCATGACTTTGGCAAAAATGACCCCTCCGGCGGTTGCCACCATGAAGGCTATGGCACCGAGCACAAAGATAAGAATTGATTCCCATTTCAGGAAAACATCTGCCTGGGTGGAAGCACCAACAGTTAATCCGATAAGGATCAATACAATATCAATGAGAATCGTGCTCGCGGTGGTGGCAAGTTGTTTTGTGAGGCCAGATTCTTTCAGGATATTTCCAACGAAAAACATTCCAAGCAGCGGAAGCGAGGCCGGTGCAACAAATGCACTTAACAGCAGGCCAAGCAGCGGAAACAAGATCTTTTCAAATTTACTTACCGTGCGCGGGGGCTTCATGCGGATAAGCCGTTCCTTTTTCGTGGTAAGCAGTTTCATGATCGGAGGCTGAATTACCTGAACCAGCGACATATAGATGTAAGCAGCAATCGCAATGGGACCGATCAGGTTCTGAATGGACATGCCCTTCCCCGAAGCATTCAAACCATTGGCAAGCTGAGATGTCAGAAAAATAGCCGTGTTCCCGTCAGCTCCGCCAATGATTGCGATGGCCGCGGATTCAGGCATCGGAAAGCCGAACACCATTGCACCAAGAAAAGTCGCAAAGATACCCACCTGTGCCGCAGCGCCAAGCAGCATCAGCTTCGGGTTGGAGATGAGCGGCGAAAGGTCCGTCATGGCTCCAAGCCCGAGAAAAATAAGGGCCGGGTAGATGCCTTTGAGCACGCCAAAAAAAAGGTAATTGAGCACGCTTCCTTCTTGGTAGATGCCCGTGCGGTATGCCGCTTCATGCAGAAAGGGAATGTTACCCAGGATGATCCCCATTCCCAGCGGGATGAGCAGCAAGGGTTTATAGCTGTGTCGTATAGCAAGAAAAACAAGCACGATGCCGATAAAAATCATGATCAGGTTTCCCCAGCTTGCATTGTGAAAGCCGGTGTCTTCCCAGAGTCCGGATAAGGTGTTCAAGGTGTCCATGGGTTATTCGATTTCAGCTAAAACTTCGCCCTGGGCCACTGCCTGCCCTGGCTTTACATGAACAGCCTTAACAATGCCTGCCTTTTCAGAAAGCACGTTGTTCTCCATCTTCATGGCTTCCATGGTCAGAAGCTTTTGTCCCAGCGTAACTTTGTCGCCTGTTTTTACCAGCACCGTAATGATGGTTCCCGGAAGCGGGGCCTTGATGGCGACATTGTTGGTAAGCGTGGGAGTTCTCGGTATTTTTGACTCCTTTGGCGTGGGTTTTGGCGATTCGGCCCTTACCAGGGTTGGCGTTTTGGTCATTTTCAGATCTTTCTGAACCTCCACATCGTAGGCGGTACCGTTGACTTCAATTTTAGCAATATTTTCTTCAAATCCGAGGACTTCCACCTCGTATCCATTGCCATTGATCAAAAATTTGAATTTTTTCATTTTCTAGCGGTGTTTCAGCGTATTCAGGATTCCATAGATCTTTGAACTCCATGGCGAATAAGTTTTAGAGACCTTTCGGATGGTCATCACGTATTTTTCCTCATCGTGCAACTCGGAAAAGAACAGATAAAGTGCTGCAGCAATTGCAGCATTTTCCTCTCCCGACATGACTACCCTGGGTTTTTCTTCCATTCCGGGGGGGGACGCCAGGGCGGCAAGCCTGCGTTTTGCCAGGAAATCCTGGAGGCTGTGCAGCCGTGTGAAAAAGTAGGCCATGATGGCCAGGGCGAGCAGAACAATGCAATACCCGGCAATGGCAATCACCAGGGTGTAGTGATCGATCAGCGACAGGTCGAAGGTTATGGCGAGTGTTTTCATAGGCTGGCCTGGTTATGTTACAACGGGATGTTGCTGTGTTTCTTTGGCGGCAGTGAATCCTTTTTCGTCGCCAGCGTCTGCAGGGCGCGGATGATTCTGAACCGGGTGTTTCTTGGCTCAATCACGTCATCGATATACCCATACTTTGCAGCATCATAGGGATTGGCGAACCTGTTTTTATACTCAAGTTCCTTTTCGGTTACGTATTTCACCTTTTCCCTGGCATCCTGGATTTCGCCGATCTTTTTTCCCTCAAGAATTTCAATGGCGCCTTTGGGGCCCATGACGGCGATTTCAGCCGATGGCCAGGCGTAGTTCATGTCGGCGCGCAACTGCTTGCACCCCATCACGTCGTGTGCCCCGCCATACGATTTTCGAAGGGTGATCGTAATTTTAGGAACGGTTGCTTCTCCGTAGGCAAATAAGAGTTTTGCACCATGTATGATGATGCCGCCATATTCCTGATTGCTGCCGGGCAGGAAGCCCGGCACATCGACCAAAGTAATGATGGGGATGTTGAATGCATCGCAAAAACGAACAAACCGTGCGGCTTTGCGCGAGGCTTCGATGTCGAGCACCCCTGCCAGGAAATTCGGCTGGTTGGCTACAATACCGCAGGGCATCCCGTTGAATTTGGAAAAACCCACCACGATGTTCTTGGCATAATGCTGATGAACTTCGAGAAACTGCTGGTCGTCGACGATCCGGTATATAACATCTTTTACGTCATAAGGCTGGTTGGGGTTAGCAGGAACGATTTCATTCAGGGAATCTTCCAGCCTGTCGATGGGGTCGGTGCACTCGGTGATAATAGGATCTTCGAGGTTGTTCTGCGGCAGATACTCCAGGAGTTTGCGGATCAGCATGATACCTTCTTCCTCGTTTTCAGACCGGAAATGAGCCACACCCGATTTGGTTGAATGTACCGAGGCGCCTCCAAGGTCTTCGGTGGTGATGTCTTCGCCCGTGACCGTCTTTGTAACCTTGGGACCTGTTACAAACATGTAGCTTGAATTTTCGCTCATGACCACAAAATCGGTGAGGGCAGGGGAGTACACCGCTCCTCCGGCGCATGGGCCGAAAATGGCTGAGATTTGCGGCACAACTCCTGATGCAGCGATGTTGCGCATGAAGATCTCCGCATAACCTGCCAGTGAATTCACCCCTTCCTGTATCCTGGCTCCGCCGCTGTCATTGATCCCGATCACAGGCGCTCCGACTTTTATGGCCTGGTCCATGATCTTGCAAATCTTACGGGCAAATGTTTCAGATAAGGATCCTCCAAACACGGTAAAGTCCTGTGAAAAAATGAAAACAACCCGGCCATCGATGGTTCCCCGACCGGTTACCACCCCATCTCCCAGAAACAGTTCATTTTCGAGGCCGAAGTCGGTGCAACGGTGGGTTACAAACATGTCGTATTCCTCAAAACTGCCTTCATCCAATAGTTTTTCAATGCGCTCCCGGGCCGTGAATTTGCCCTTTTTGTGCTGTGCTCTTATACGGTCTTCGCCGCCGCCGAGTTTTGCTTTTTCTCGCTTTTCGAGTAATTCTGAGATTTTGTTTTCGTTGGACATACAGTTAGGTTTTGTTGTAGAGGAGATGCACTGCGGAGACGCAGCGCGGTGCGTCTTTACGGTTTATGTTTGCTGCAAAACTCGATCAGCACACCATGTGTTGATTTCGGGTGCAGGAAGCCGATGTTCATGCCCTCGGCACCTTGGCGGGCAACCTTGTCAATGAGGGAAAGTCCCTGGGTTTCCGCTTCTGCCAGCGCATCGGTTGCACTGTTAACGGCAAAGGCAATATGATGGATTCCTTCACCCTTTTTCTCCAGGAATTTTCCGATCGGTCCTTCCGGGTCGGTTGACTCCAGTAGTTCGATCTTCGTTTCGCCAACCAGGAAAAAAGCTGTTTTAACCCGCTGATCCTTAACTTCTTCAATGCTATAGCAACCCGTTCCAAGCAGATTTTCATAAAAGGGGATACTCTCCTCCAGGCTTTTGACTGCAATTCCAAGATGCTCAATATGTGTTGGTTTCATAATATTATTGTTAATATATTAACAGGACAAAGTTAAGTAGTTTTAATGATACAACAAGCACCAAACTGTCGAGATATTCACCGGAAATAAAAAAAATAGAAAATAATTGTCATCTTTTGCGCAAGTTATCCGGACAAAGAAACACCCGGCAGTTTCCTTTTTCATTGGCTTTTTGTACCTTGCCGATCAAATTCATCCTGGTGAAAAATATGGAAATCGAACGCAAGTTCCTGGTCGACAGGGCTAAATGGTCATTGATTGCAAAGCCTGCCGGGGTAACTTATGTGCAGGGCTACCTGAGCATTGACGATGACAAAGTGGTACGTGTAAGGACAGCCGGAAACAGGGGCTTCCTCACCATCAAGGGAAAATCAGATACCTTTTCCCATCCCGAGTACGAATATGAAATTCCGCCGGATGAGGCCCTTGAGCTGATCCGTCAATATACATCATCGGTGGTTGAAAAAGTGAGGACCAGGATCCCTGCCGGAAAATATACCTGGGAAGTTGATGAATTCCATGGGGCGAATGAGGGGCTTCTGATGGTGGAGATTGAACTGGATAACCCACAAGCGCATTTTGAAAAGCCTGCATGGCTGGGGGAGGAGGTTACGGGCGACAAGCGCTATTACAATGCTTATTTATCGCTCAACCCTTTCGGAACATGGAAATAAAAAGCCCGGTTAAATGATGTATAAAAGACCTAATTCATTTTTCAATGATACCTGGGTGGGTTTCCAACACCTGATCCCGGCTGATCACACCCGATTTACGGGCGGCCAGCATTTTATTCAACAGGACGACGTCGTCCTCCTCATCCTGAACAACTTCAATTCCGTTGTACTTTTCTGCCATAACCCTGGCGGTTTCAATCAAAGCTTTGCCGGCTTTCGTTCTTTCATTAACCTGGATGGTTGTCATTGCATTATGTTTTACATGGTTCTCAACAGATCTATCTGGGCTTGATGATATATTGAATTTACTCAAAAAGGGATAAAAAGGTACATTTTACCGTGTAGTGCTAACGATCAATATTTACGAATGAACAAGAATAACGAGTTACGAAGTTGGAATTGGACCAATGGCAAAGATAATTTATTAGCTATAAAAAACGAACATTATGATGACACATTTTGTGTTGAGACTTGTCTAACTGATACCGGACAGTTATTTGCTTATATTGCTAACTTTGAACCCGAATAAGTGAAGCGGAATAATTGTAAGGTGAAGAACAAGAAAAGGCTTGAAAGTGTATGTGATGCCCCATTAAAATAGCCTTGGTTTGACAGTATTGATTTTGTAAATTATGCTGGAAGAAAATTCAATGTTGGTCCCGGAAGAAGTAATCCTAAGTAAGATCTATATGATCAGGGGTCAAAAGGTTATGCTTGACTCTGATCTTGCTGAGCTGTACGGGGTAAGCACCGGAAATTTCAATAAAGCGGTTCAACGGAACATCAAACGGTTTCCTTTTGATTTTATGTTCCAATTGACAAAAGAGGAGTTCGACAACTTGATATTCCAATTTGGAACATCAAGATGGGGAGGAACACGTAAATTGCCATCAGCCTTTACGGAACAGGGAGTGGCCATGCTTTCAAGCGTGTTACACAGCGATCGTGCCATAATAGTAAACATTCATATAATCAGAATACCTTTTTACTCCAGTAATGTCTCGCTATCGTTAAACCTTTCCATATAATGTACTTCAATATCGTCAACGATTTTGGCATAGATTTGAGTTGTCTTTATTTCAGTATGGCCTAGCAGTTTACTTACAACTTTAATCGGAATTCCCAAAAGAATACAATTCACAGCAAATGTGTGCCTGGCAATATGAAAGGTAAATGTTTCTTTTCCGTTATACGTTTCTTTCTTTAGATCAGAATGCTTTAATTTTTTAGCGTCCCGAAACCGTAGGCCATTGTAACAGAAAAAGAGGAAACACTTTAATGCATTTTGAACCCCCAGCTTCAGAGTTCCGGAATAATAAAGTTTTTCCAGGGATTCAAGTTCTTCCGAGGCTAAGGCTTCCCGGGATCCGGGCTGCCTTCTTACCTTAAAGTATTCGAAAGGATTACTGAACATGAGGCCTTTTGCGCGTGCCCTTTTACAGATCGTACGAAGCCAGGCCAGAGCCTTATGGTAGGTATTCATCATATTTCCGTTTGCTATCATGTGCTCTCTGTATTGCTCAATAAAATCCTGGGTAATTTCGCCAAAGGTCAGTATAGGCCTGTACTTTTTCATTTTACTGATATAGGAGTTATAGGACCTCACCGTTTCAGGTGAAGGGTTCTCTAACTTTTTCACCTGGTCTTCAGCAAAGGCATAGAAGGAATCCTTAAGTTCGATAGGATTTTTAAACCTCATATCAAATTCCCGGAATGTTAGAGGGATATGATGATTCTCTAACTCCCGGATAATGTCGTTCGCCCTGTCATACCTTTCCTTGATGGTTTTGTTAATATGGTCCTTATTCACCCAGGAACAACGTTGAACCCTCTGTTCTTTTTCGTTCCAGAACTTCTTCGGTTCAAAAATAGAAACTCCAAACGCGAAATCTTTTTTCTTTCGGTTGCTGATGACCCGGAGATAAACAGGTATTGATCCGTCTTTTTTGGGATAGTCGGACCTAAGGAAAATCTTATAAGTAGATTTCATTTGGCATTGTGTTAAAATGTGAAGCAATTGCGAAACACTTTGCCAAACTCAAGCGGAAACCAGGCTTTTATTTAATGAACGCGAATTCGATAAAAGCCTTTAAATCGTAGGATTAACGCATTATATGGAATAATGACCTATATTTGTTTACCCGTTTTGGTGGAGAATAGGGGAGTCGAACCCCTGACCTTTAGACTGCCAGTCTAACGCTCTAGCCAACTGAGCTAATCCCCCAAAGCGGATGCAAAATTAAGAACTTTTTAATATGAAACGACTATTTGCTGGCTTAAAAATTCATCCGGACGGCGAATTTCTTGCAAAGTACCGGGAATTGAAGCATGCGTTGCGGCAAGAGCATATCAAATGGGTTGAAGATCAAAACATTCATGTCACGCTGAAGTTTTTGGGAGAAACGGAAGATGGCGAAATTCCGGGCATCTGTTCCCTGCTTGAAAAACGTGCTTCGGTAACAACTTCCTTCGATTTGCGCCTGGCCGGGATCGGCATTTTCGGGAGTTCTTATGCGCCCAAGGTAATCTGGGCGGGTATTGAGCCCTATTCGGAACTCGTCGCCGTCATGAAAAATATTCACGGCGACCTGCAATCCATCGGTTTTGAAGCCGACCGTCAAAACCTGGTGCCCCATCTTACCCTGGGAAGAATAAAAAACCTGGAGGACAGGCTCATATTCCGTCGGACGATTGACCTGTATAAAGCCATTTCCTCTTCGCCGGAAAGTATGAACGAAGCGATCCTTTATGAGAGCATTTTGCGAGGCGAAGGACCCGAATACATCGTTCTGGAAAAATTCCCGTTCATAAAAAAACAACTCCCCTGAAAACCTTACGGCTTTATCAGGGGAGTTGTTTAAATGCAGCATTACTGCGGCAAGCTAAACTTTGACAGGCTCTTCAAACTTATTTGCAATCAGATGGTAAATGATAAGTCCGAACCCGCCAAAGAGGCAGATCATGGAGAAAAATGCCGGTTCTTCCTCCAACGTGGTATAAACTGCAAGCACCTTACCGACCAGGATTCCGGCGCCGATTCCTACAAAAAGCAGCCCCCATTTTAAAGAAGAGGGTTGCTTTGAGGATTCAAAAATGGTTGCATCAGCGCCTTTAGCAATCAGCGCCAGGCGTTCTTTCTTCCGGACAAACAGGTACACTATTCCGTATACCATGGCAAAGAACGCGATCGGGATCAAAAATTCAGTAGTCATTTCCGTTAATTTTGGTTATGTTTTTCCGTTTTCGATCCGTTTGACGCAAAAGCCAGGCCCTGGTTACAGGTGCTTTACCAATTTTCAACTATTGAACGATCACCTTTTCACTATAGCTGCGGTCGTTGTTCGACAGCCTCACGAAATAGACCCCTTTGGCGAACCCCGACATATCCATTCTTTTCTTATAATCGGCGGTGATACTTTCCAGTTTTTCTGAATGCACCACCTGGCCTGCCGCATTTGTAATGGTAAGAACCAGTTGCTTCTCCTTGCCGTTTATACTCAGGGTTAACTCATTACTTACAGGATTCGGATAAATCCTCACGGTCGATTCAAGGCCTTTCTGATCGATCCCGGTACAGTTTTTCACAACGACCGGCATGGAAGATTCGGTGCCTTCGCCGCACTCGTTGGTACCATTAACCGTGATATTGCCCGACTGGGCCAGTAAGCTGTACTCAAGCGTGACCTGGCTGGTGCCCGCACCGGCCGTTACGGTAATTCCGGCCGGAGTTGACCAGTTATATAACGTTGCTCCTGCGATAGAGGGCACGCTATATGGTACATTTGAGGCACCCTGGCAAATTGTATCGTTGCCGGTTATCACCCCGGCTGACTCAGGAATCGTCTTTACACCAATAGATTTCATGATGATCGGTGTTTCTCCGCAATTGTTCATGGCGTATACGGTAACGTCTCCCGTTGTGTTTCCCCATGCTACAATGATGGTATTGGTACCTTGTCCGTTGGTTATGGAAACGCCGGACGGCACTGTCCAGGTATAGGTGTCGGGAGGTCCGAGGATGGCAGTGGTGAACGTGGCGTTGCTTCCGATGCAAACCATATCCGGGCCTGCGATCGGATTCAGGGCTGCAGGCGGAATGTTTACAATCACAGGCAGTATTGATGGGATCGGGTTGTTCCCGCAATTGTTACCAGCCAGCACCTGGATTTCGCCTGAAGTGCTTCCCCAAATGATGCTCACATTAAGCGTACCGTTGCCGACAATGGAATCTGCAGGGGGAACGACACTCCAGCTGTAGGTTGCACCTCCTACCACCTCAACGAGTGAGTAGGCAACAGTATCACCTGCACAAACAGGGTGGGTTCCGGAGATGGGGCCCGGTGCTTCGGGCGGCGTTTTGACGAAGATGGTAATGCTGTCGGTGGTCGTATACAGCGTGTTATCACTAACAACTACGTAGTAGGTAGTGGTGGCATCCGGAGTAGCCACAGGGTTGGCAATCCCCGGATCGCTCAGGCCGGTGGAAGGATTCCAGGAATAGGAGATCGGCGGGGTTCCGCCAACAATAGCAATATTCAACTGTGAAGACTGGCCCTGGCAAATGGCTGTTGGATTTGCAGATATTGAAGTGGTGAAACTGCATTCCGTAACCTGAACGGGAAGGATTGACGACGTTGGGTTGTTTCCGCACGTATTACCCACCTGCAAATGAATTTCACCCGAAGTAATTCCCCATATAATGCTGACATTCGGCGTACCGTTGCCAATAATGGAATCTGGGGGGGGAACGACGCTCCAGGTGTAGGAGGTTGCCCCGGGCACAACAGCAACCATGTAGCCAACAGTATCACCGGCACAAACTGCCTGGGGCCCGTTAATGGGGCCTGGTGCAGCAGGTTGTGAAGTTACCACAACAGGCAGAACCGACGGAGCAGGATTATTCCCGCAGTTGTTGCTTGCAAGCACCTGGATTTCACCGGATACACTTCCCCAGACAATGCTCACATTTGCCGTACCATTTCCAATAATGGAACTTGCTGGAGGCACAACACTCCAGGTGTAGGTGGTTCCACCAACAGGTCCGACAATCGAATATCCGACTGTTTCGCCGGCGCACACGGTTTGATCTCCTGTAACCGGGCCTGGTGCTGCCGGAGTAGTATTGACTACTACCTGAACGCTTCCGGTTGCGGCGGTTGCGCTGTTGTCTGTAACCGTAACACTATAGGTTGTTGTGGCACCCGGGGTTGCCACCGGGTTGGCAATTGAAGGATTGCTGAGGCTTGCTGCCGGAGCCCATAAATATGTAAGGGGAGGCGTTCCACCGACCACAACGACATCTAACTGCGAGGTCAGTCCCTGGCAAATGGTCGTCGGGTTTGCACTGGCCGTAGCTGTGAAATTATTTCCGGCCAGCACCTTAATAAGGGCTGTACGCTTATGGGCCGGGGTTCCGTTGGGACCATTAGCAAAAAAAGAGACGTTATAATTACCTAAAGGAACATTGCCGGTGAGAACAACGTTGACAGGCAAGGAAGCCGGATAGGTGGTTATCGTCGATCCTGAAGGGTAGGCAAATGTGATGGTGCCGGCAGATGGTGCCGGAGTGATCGAAGCAGATAAAACAACCGTATCAGTATATAACTTAACTTCGGGAATGGACACCTGGAACGTGGCAATGTCGGAAGAGGTATAAAGGGTATCGGAATCATGATCGATGGCCATGGCAAAATCGGGGAAATATCCGGTCATGCTTTGGAAGTTCCCATTCCTGAAGTCGGCCCATGCGACCATGGAAACTTTTTTATTGGATACAACACCGTTGTAATCGCCTTCGTAACGAGGAGTTCCGCCGCCGCCGCAGCCAGGGCAGTCGATTTTCATCTTTTTATTTGAAATGCGCTGGTTGGCAACAAAGGTGGCGCCGCCGTCGGTAGAGTAAGTGGCATATATAAATGCACTGTCGTTGGTAGGTGTGTCGCGGGTATCCATCCACATCACATATAATTTACCGGTCTCCTTGTCGCACCAGACCGACGGGTGCCATTGCTGGAAATTTTGGGTGTTTGCATCGTCATTCACCCTGACGGCACTTCCCCATGTTGCGCCGCCGTCGGTGGAGGTTCTGCACCAAACATCAGACTTATTGCCGTTTCCTGAAGGGAAGTTGGATGCATATACACAGTAAAAATTACCACGATGAGCACCATAGCTGTTATCGGCGGCAATCATCGGATAGGGACGGGTACGCATGTTTGAGACGGAATTTCTGCCGCTGACCTGGGTTCCGACAGTATTGGCCCATTGCTGGGATGACCTTTGGGTAAAGGTGGCCCCGCCATCATTTGACCGGAAAAAAGTGTAATTCGAGGCAAACGAGCTTCCGCTGTTGGTGACAATATAAACCGCGCCTCCTTGTACATTCCCCTGGGGGCCCACTGCCACCATCATTCCGGGTAGAGAATGAGGACTGGCTGTATAGGTGGAGTTGAACGTAGCGCCGTTATCAATGCTGCGCGTAAAATTTCCGGCGGAATTGTTGGTCATGGTCGAATAAATATAATTGCCATACGGCCCCGAGGTCTGATCACAGGCAAGCCAGTTTCTATCATTGCCGGCAATGGCTGTAACCGCAGAGCCCCAGCTCAAACCGTTGTTTGTTGATTTGAGTACCTTGCACCCGGTTATATTGCCATACATGTTTTCGTAATAGAGGTTCCCGATGCTGTCGTATGCAACCACCGGATCGCCCTGCACGCTGGTTCCGAAATTTGCGCTGTGAATGGCCCAATCGATCCCGTTTTCTGTATGATGCGGGGCGTTGGTATTATAGGCAGTGAAATACCACTTGGGGTTGTTCGGATCCTCAGCAATATTGTTCTCGGCAAAATCGACGCCAAGACTGAAATTATCCCAATTTCCGATCGTGATAACGGAGGACAGGGGTGCATCGGTAACAGCCGAAGCTCTTTCGCGAAGATACTGTGGTATCTGGTCAAGATTGGGATTATCCCCCTGATACTGTGCAAGTACCTGGTTTACAGCTAATAATAAAAATAATAAACCAGCGGATGTAAACATTTTCATATGGTTCGGATTTATGATTAATAATACATTAATTCGGATACAAACTTATAAAAAAAAATGAAACCCAACCTCTTGTATATGAATCCTGTTCATAAATGGTGCTACCTTTGTACCGGATGATGTAACCTCAGATATAATATACCGTCTAAACCCCGAATGAAATACCAGGACGACAACCATTACATTGATCGTGTGCTCAGTGGCGATGTTGCCGCCTATGCCATGTTGGTTTCAAAGCATAAAAACCTGGTTTTTTCGATCGCCCTGAAAATTTTAAACAACAGGGAAGATGCCGAGGAGGTTGCCCAGGATTGCTTTCTGAAGGTGTTCCAGGCGCTGAAAACCTTTGAGCGGAAATCCAAATTTTCGACCTGGCTGTATCGCATTGTTTATAATGCGGCCATTTCGAAAACCCGTAAAAAGAAGCTCGACCTGGTGCCCATGGATAATTATGTGATCCACAACTATACAGAAGATGACGTTCGCTCGGGGATGGATGAAATTGAGCCGGAAGAACAGAAAAAAATGATTGAGAGGGCCATGGAGCGTTTGTCAGACGACGATAACCTGTTGATCAATTTATTTTATAAGGGTGAAAATTCTATTGAGGAAATAAGTAACATTACAGGGCTTTCCATGTCTAATGTCAAAGTAAGACTTCACCGGATACGGAAAAAACTGCATGATGAACTTGCGGTGATGATGGATCGGGCCATCAACCATTTGAATTAATATTAATTTTGCAGCATGATGGAAAAGGATGATTTAATAAAAGACGATTTTTTGCGTGAACTGATCAGGAGCAGTCCGCTCGATAGTCCTTCGGATGACTTTGTCGATCGTGTCATGGCGAACATACAGGCATCGCCTGAGGCTTCGGTTGCGGCTAAGCCGTTTTACCTGTACCTGAAGTCGGCCCTTCCTTATGCGTTGATAACTTTGTTCGTTCTCGTGGTAATTGCCACCTCCGACCTGCCTGTTTTTAACTGGCTGCCGGGAAAGGACTTTGTGGTTGACCGCCTGGTTTCCTATTTTGGAACCTTTTTTACCGTACTTAAAAATGCATTTGCCTCCAAATATGTCGCATGGGGGTTGCTGATCAGTTTTTCTGCCGGAGTGCTCTTTATCATCGACCGGCTGTTCAGCCGTCAAACCACCGTATAAGTTGCCTGTGTTTAGGGATTGGCCTCCTTATATTGCTCCCTGAAACTTTTCGGTGCAATTTTAGGAAGCGTTCGGCGCGGGCCCCACATCTTCCGTCCAAAACGATTTATCATCTTGTTTTTCAGGCCAGAGCTTGGCTTGTCGATCATCCAGCGGTGAAGCATTACCGTTTTCCAGCCGGCAACGATAAAACGCCAGGTGTAGGAAATATATTTTTTCGATACCGCTTCGTGCCTGTTGTGCAGAAGCAGTTCGTGCAGCGGTATCTTTATCGGGCACACTTCAGTACATTTTCCGCAGAGCGAGGAGGCAAAACTCAGGTGATTATATTCCTTCATGCCCAGGTAATGCGGTGAAATAACAGAACCTATCGGACCGGAATAGGTTGCTTTATAGGAATACCCGCCAATACTTTTGTAAATGGGGCAGCCATTCAGGCACGCACCGCAGCGGATACACGACAAGGCGCGCCGTTGCTCTTTGAACTTTAACAATTCAGTTCGGCGGTTGTCAAGTAAAATCACATACATCTCTTCGGGACCGTCAGGTTCAAATTCAGTTTGCGGACCGAAAACAAGGTTATTATATACGGTGATACGCTGACCTGTGCCATGCTGGGCGAGCAAAGGCAAAAACAGGTCGAGATCTTCGATCGACGGAATGAGCTTTTCGATGCCGACGATGACAATATGGATTTTGGGAAAAGCCATGCATAGCAATCCATTTCCTTCATTTTCGGTAAGCGAAACAGCACCCACATCGGCGATAAGGAAATTTCCGCCGGTAATCCCGACATCAGCGCGTATAAATTCGCCACGGAGTTTTTCGCGCACAAACTGGGTTATTTGTTCGGGTTTACTGTCGGCAGGAAGGTTAAACTTTTCATGAAAAAGTTTTGCGACATCCTCCTTCGACTTGTGCATGGCCGGTGTTAAAATGTGGTACGGTTTTTCGCCGGCAAGCTGCACGATATACTCGCCAAGGTCGGTTTCAAAAACCTCCCGCTTGTTCTTTTCAAATAAATCGTTGAGTTCGACCTCTTCAGAAACCATGGTCTTCTGCTTCACAATGACCTGGGCCTTTGCTCTTTTAATAATGTGCATGATCTCGCGCTGCGCATCCTTTTCATTCGGAGCCCATATTACCTTGCCTCCGCGTTTGCTGAAATTGTTCTCAAATTCAACCAGGTACTTGTCGAGGCTGTTGATCGTTTTGTGTTTGATGTTGGCCGCCCTTCGCTTGGCCAGTTCGAGGTTCTGATACTGATTTTTTCCTTTTTCAACCTGTTCATCATACCTGCCAATATTATGATTCAGCCGCTTGCGATGTTCCGGATCGAAGGATTTTTTTTCAGCATCTTCAAGAAACTTCTGATATATATGGTTCATCATGTATCATTTACAATATTTCGGTGATTTTTTCCACCCTTTTCTGGTGCCGTCCGCCTTCAAACGGTGTGGCAAGAAACAGGCGCACCAGTTGAACTGCTTCTTCATTGCTGATGAAGCGGGCAGGCAAGACAATTATATTGGCATCATTGTGCCGCCGTGCCAACAAAGCAGTTTCAGCGTTCCAACAAATAGCTGCTCTAATTCCCGTATATTTGTTGGCGACAATTGCTACCCCGTTGCCACTGCCGCAAATCAGAATTCCATATTTATAATCGCCTGATTCAACAGCTTTTGCAAGCGGATGAGCCGTATCCGGGTAATCCATGGATGTATCAGAAAAGGTTCCGTAATCATGAAAAGTATGTCCTGATTGTTCAAGAACCTGTTTGATATACTCCTTGGTTACAAATCCGGCATGATCACATCCGATAGCAATTTGCGTGAAAGAATCAACCATTGTTAATATTTTTTTCACAAATATAATCATAAACCAATCATTCTTAAACAAAATGAAATTTCACATCCCAATATCTATCTCTATATCAAATTCTTATTTTTTAAACACTCTAATGTTAACAACTGATTAATTTTGTGTCAAATTAATGATAACATTTCAGGGTTATGAACAATTGGAACTCCTTTACCGGTCAAAAGCATATTTAACGACAATTTTTCATTTAGTTTCAACAAAAAACGGGGGTGACAAATGGCATATTTTATTAACAAAGTCAATCACTAACAATTTGGACGCTTAAATGGTATAATTTGTATTACAATAAATTATAAATATTAACCTGTTGATAAGTTGTTAAACAAACCATACATATGAAAAAACAAAATTTTAATCAAGATATTAATCAACAAGGCTAACAGCAATTATAATAAACATAAAGAAATATTAATCTTTTATTATTATTAAAAACCATGAAAACCGTTTTACCGGTATCTTTGATTGAACGCATTAACGAATTGAAAAGGGAGAAAAATGCTGTCATTCTTGCGCATTATTACCAGGTTCCTGAAATTCAGGATATTGCGGATTTTGTGGGCGACAGTCTGGGATTATCGCAACTTGCGTTGAAAACAAAGGCCGACATCATTGTTTTTGCCGGTGTTCACTTCATGGCTGAAACAGCCAAAATATTGAACCCGTCGAAAAAAGTGCTGGTCCCTGATCTTAATGCAGGATGTTCCCTTGCCGATTCCTGTCCGCCGGAAAAATTCAGTGAATTCAAATTGATTCATCCTGATCACCTCGTTATCTCTTACATAAATTGTTCGGCACAGATTAAAACCATGTCGGATGTCATCTGCACATCAAGCAATGCGTTGAAAATTGTCGAATCCTTTCCAAAGGATCAAAAGATTATTTTTGCACCTGATAAAAACCTCGGAGGCTATATCAATTCACTCACGGGTCGCAACATGGTTTTATGGGACGGAAGTTGCGAAGTTCATGATGTAATTAAAACAGAAGCGGTTATAAAATTGAAAGCAGCGCATCCTGATGCCAGGCTTATCGCGCACCCCGAATGCAAAGCAGTGATACTTGAACTCGCCGATTATATTGGTTCAACCACCGGATTGTTAAACTATACCATGAAAAGCGAATATAAAAAATTCATCGTGGCAACGGAGACCGGAATTTTACACCAGATGAAAAAAGCTTCGCCGGATAAGGAGTTTTTGATAGTTCCGACAGATGAAGCCTGTTCGTGCAACGACTGTCCCTATATGAAAATGAACACTCTGGAAAAACTTCATGCCTGCCTTCTCAATGAACGTCCGGAATTGACGTTACCGGCAAGTGTGATTGAAAATGCAGCAAAACCGATTTTGCGGATGCTTGAATTGTCGGAATAAAAAATTTCAGTTTTATCTATGAACGTTTTTGTAAGATATTTTCATTTTCATCATTTCCTGGCCATGTTATTCCTGGCAGGTATCAACGCTGTATTTGCCCAGGATACCATTCAGAAGGAAGGTTTCAATAAATTTTATTTTCCAAACGGAAAATTATCAGGCGAAGGCTTTATTAAAAACGGAAAACCCGATGGTTACTGGAAAGCCTATTATGAAACCGGAATAATAAAGTCGGAAGGGAACCGTAAAAACTTTGAACTCGACAGTTTGTGGAAGTTTTACAGCCAGGATGGAAAATTGCTGGTTGAAATTTTCTACAGATCGGGACGAAAGAATGGAATCAAGACAACCAGGCTGGACAAGGAAGTCGTGAAAGAAAATTTTACGGATGATGTCAAGGAGGGGTATACCCGTTATTATTTTACCGATGGAAAATTGAAGCAGGAGATACCTTTCGTAAAGGGTCTTGAACAGGGTTTTGGCAAAGAATATGCTGCCGACGGCACCATTATCACCCTCACCGAATACAAGCGCGGCTTTATTGTTGACCGGCTCAGAATCAACAGGAAAGATGGCAACGGCAGAAAACAGGGCCGGTGGTATACTTTTTATGAACGTGGCAGTCTCAAATCGGAGGTTACCTACAAAGACGGTAAAATGAACGGCTATCTCAAGGAATATGCTGAAAACGGGGATTTGCTGAAAATATCAAAGTTTGCCGATGACGTGATTCAGCCGGAGGCGGAGGAGATTCAAAAGCTGGAGGTTCAGAATGAGTATTATCCCGACGGCAAGGTAAAGATCAGCGCATTGTTCCGCAATGGTGTGCCCGAAGGGATCAAACGGGAATACGATACCAATGGCAATGTCGAAAAAGCGTACCTTTACAAAAATGGTCTGATCACCGGCGAAGGGATTGTGAAGGAAGATGGCAACCGCGACGGGCCCTGGAAAGATTTTTACCCCGACGGAACCCTGAAAGCGGAAGGAAATTACGACAACGGTAAACAAACCGGCGTTTGGAAATACTATCATTCCGACGGAAAAACAGAGCAGACAGGAAAATTCAACAAGCAGGGAAAACTTGACGGAACCTGGAAATGGTATTTCGACAACGGCCAGCTTCTGAGAGAGGAGAATTACCGCAACGGGCTCAAAGACGGCATGTCGTCGGAATATGATGAGAATGGCATATTGATTGAAGAGGGAGAGTTCATAAATGGCAATGAAGACGGGCCCTGGTTCGACCTGATCGGCGATTGTTTTATACGCGGAACCTACCGCGAAGGGATGCGTAACGGAATGTGGTATAATTATTACCTCGACCGTACAGAAACAGCAACCGACAGCACTTGTTTTTTTAAAGGCGGTTTTCTCGAAGACAATCCTGATGGAAAGCATACCTATTACTGGGAAAACGGAAAGGTAAAGGATGAAGGCAGTTACGTCAACGGAAGAAAAGAAGGCGATTGGTACAAGTTCAACTTTGACGGAACACTGTTCATGGTCATCACATACAAACAAGGGGTTGAAACACGTTATGACGGCGTTAAAATCAAACCCCCTTATGAAAAGGAGGAGGAATAAATGAAGACAGAAAGACCAGGCAGGCCGGTGAGATCAGGCAGGTCAGACAGGCCGGGAAAATCAGAAAGGACAGGCAAACCTGAAAGAACAAGCAGACCTGAAAGGGCAGCAAATCCCGAAAGAACATCGAGACCTGAAAGAACAGGAAGACCTGAAAGGGCAGCAAATCCCGAAAGAACATCGAGACCTGAAAGATCAGGAAGGCCTGAAAAACCGGTGAAGTATGAACGGCCCGGAAAAACCGACAGGCCAGGACGGCCGGTAAGAGATATCAGGCTTGACAAGTCAAACCTGCCCGAAAGATCAGCAGCACCGAAAAAGGTCGTACGCAGGGGGGATAAAGGGGGGGACCCCGACGCCATCAGGCTGAACAAGTATATCGCCAACTCGGGAATCTGTTCGCGCCGCGAGGCCGACAGGCTGATCGGGGCTGGTGCGGTGTCGGTAAACGGGAATATTGTGACCGAACTGGGCACAAAAGTCGGACCCGGCGACAAGGTGCAATACGGTGATCAGACCATTAACCGGGAAAAACCACGATATGTATTGCTGAACAAGCCTAAAGGCTATATCACTACGGTTGATGATCCTGAAAACCGCAAAACGGTGATGATCCTCGTTGCGGGGGCCTGCAAGGAACGGATATACCCTGTAGGGCGTCTGGACCGTAATACCACAGGGCTGTTGCTGTTTACCAACGATGGCATCATCGCCAAAAAACTGACCCACCCGAGGTATGGCATCAAGAAGATCTACCACGTTGAGATTGATAAAAACCTGGCCCGGGCCGATTTTCTAAAGATCACGGAAGGGTTTAAGCTGGAAGATGATGTGGTTAAGGTTGACAGCATCGAGTACATTGGCGATGGTAAAGATAAAAAACAGATCGGCATTGAATTGCACTCCGGGCAAAACCGGATTGTGCGAAGAATATTCGAACATTTTGATTATAAGGTGCTTCGTCTTGACCGCGTTTATTATGCCGGGCTTACCAAAAAAAACCTCCCTCGAGGCAACTGGCGCCTTTTGGACGAACAAGAGGTTAACCTGCTTAAGATGATCAGCTCCAAACCCTGACCTGTTATGAACCCAATACGTATTTATATTGTTGAAGATGAGTTGCTGATATCCGCGAGCCTGAAATCGCAGCTTCAGCAGTCCGGGTATGAAATATCGGGGTCTTCCATTCGCGGGGAATCATGCCTCGAGGAGATTGCCGAACTTTCGAGGCAGGGGAGAGAGCCTGAAATTGTGCTCATGGACATTCACCTGCGCGGTGATTTGGATGGCATTGAAACGGCCAAGCAGATCAATGAAAAATTTAACTGTGCGATCATTTTTCTAACCGGGCAAAGCTCAAAAGAGATCTATGAGCGGTCGTTCAAAATAAAGCCATTCGGGTATCTCCTGAAACCCATCGACATGGAGCAGACCAAAATGACCATTGAGATAGCATCATACCAGCGCAACCTCGAAATCGAGAATACCCTGTACCAGAAAGACCTTGAGACGTTGCTCGAAAAGCGTTCGCAGGAAAACAGGGAGCTGATCGCCATGTACCAAACCCTGCTGGAAAATTCTCTGATGGGGCTGTGCGTCATGCAGGATGAAAAAATTGTTTTTGCCAACGGGAAGTCTGCGGAGATTTTCGGCTATCCGCTCGAAGAGTTTTTATCCCTCACCAGGTCCGACATTCTCAACCAGGTGCATCCGGATGACTATGGAAAAGTGAGGGCCATGTCGCAATCGAGGTCAAATACGGAAGAATTGTTTCAAAACACACGCATCCGGATTTTTACCCGCGACAAACAGCTGAAGCACATTGAAACATATGTAAGAACGATGCAGTTTAAGGAAAAACCTGCGATTCATCATATCTTCATTGATATCACAGAATTCTATAAAACCTGATCCCATGAAAAAAAACCTGTTGCTGCTCCTGCAACTTATTTTCATTATAAACATTCCTGCCCAGTCTGTAGGCGACCTGGTAACAAAAGCCAGCGATGCCTCTGCTTATCCAAATCACGACCAGCTGGTTGTGTTTGACAGCACCCTGGTCGACATGCAGGAGACCGGACTGACGTATGTGGTCAGCCATACGCTCACCAAAGTGCTGAACAGCCATGGAGCCCTCGAACTCAATATGGTCAAATACGGGTATGATCCCCTGTCGGCGTTCGTTGAAATAAAAAAGGCGGTAATCTATAAGAACGACGGTCAAATCATCGAACTTGATGTTCAGAAAACGATGGATTATCCTGCACCGGCACGCGCAATTTACTGGGGTGCCCGCGAAAAAATGCTGGAAATCGGAAAGCTCGAGCCCGGTGATGCCGTTGAGATGGTCATGTTTCGCAAAGGATTTACCTATGCCCTGCTGGCCGGTGACGACGACGACAAATACATCCCGCCGATGAAGGGGCAGTTCTACGATATCGTAGAATTTTTCGGCACCTACCCGATAAAAAACAAAGTTTACAGGGTTACTGTGCCAAAAGACAAACCGCTCCAATACCAGTTCTATAACGGGGAAGCCCAATCATCGTGCTGGTTCGACGGTGATAAAATTGTATATAATTTCAGCAAAAAGGAGATTCTTCCCCTGAAGCCTGAATCCAGGATGGTTGCCATGGTTGATGTAGCGCCAAAGCTGTTGGTTTCAACCACGGATGGCTGGAATCCGAAATCGAAATGGTTTTACAAGGTGAATGAGGATTTTGGAAGTTTTATCCCCGACAAACAGATCAGCGACCAGGTCAACACGATCCTGAAAGGTGCTACCGATGAAATGGATTCCGTTTCGAGGCTTACCCACTGGTGTGCCGATGAAATCCGTTATTCGGGCATTTCAATGGGATGCGGCGAGGGCTTTACCCTGCACAAGGGGGGCATGACGTTTACCGACCGTTGCGGCGTATGCAAGGACAAAGCCGGCATGCTGATCACCATGCTGCGGGTTGCGGGCTTTCAGGCCTATCCCGCGATGACCATGGCCGGCTCGCGCATTGATTACATCCCGGCCGACCAGTTCAACCATTGCGTTACGGTCGTAAAATTAAACGATGGAAAATACCACCTGCTCGATCCTACCTGGGTGCCTTTTGTGCGTGAGCTGTGGTCGAGCGCCGAACAGCAGCAGCAATACCTGATGGGGGTTCCTGAAGGCGCCGACCTGGCAACGACCCCGGTTTCCGATCCCGCAAACCATTATGTTAAAATCGACGGTGTGGCCCGGCTTGAGGCAAACGGAACCCTTGCAGGCCGCATTACCATTACAGGCGAAGGACAGTCGGATGCCGCCATCCGCGGATTATTCAAAAACTCAAACAGAACGGCCTGGTATCAGAATGTTGAACGGGAACTTCTTCGGGTGTGGCCACAGGCGAAAGTAACCCAGGTAAAATATACCGATCCGGTCGATTACCAGAAATACAACATCTGGGTGGCCATTGATTATACAATCCCCGAATTTGCGCTGGTTTCGGGAAGCACGATGATGTTCACCCCTGTTTCGGCAGGCGGGATATTTAAATCCTTCCAGGCCCAGTTATCCTTTGAAACCGGACTGAAGGAGCGGAAATATCCCTTCAGGGACCGATGCTCAAGAAAAGTCGAAATCAACGAATCCATCAGGCTTCCGGATATAAAAAAAGTCACCAGGCTTCCCGAATCCATCGTCAGGTCCGGAGATGCTGCATCATACCAGGGCAGCTATTCTGTTGCCAACGGAGCGGTAAATTTTTCGGGAACATCGGTATTCGGCAAGCGGCAATACGATGCGCAGGACTGGCCTGAATTCAGGGCTGCCGTCGATGCCCAGAACAGGTTTTCCGAACAGCCTGTCATTATAGAGTTATAAGAGAAGGTCCTTAAAAATACTTTTTGTTCATGAGAGCAAATTCACTGATTATTTTCCTGTTTTTCGCAGCATCGTTCCTCTCCCCGCAAATCAATGCGCAGGATGAACAATACGATGCGCCGTATATTTCGATGACCAAAGAATACACCCTGACTCCGGACGGAAGTATGGAATACCGCTATGTGAAGCAGCAAAAATTGCTGACATACCGTGCGTTTCATAATCTATACGGGGAAACATTCGTCGTTTACAACCCGGTATTTCAGAAGCTGAAGGTCAATGAAGCATACACCCTGATGGCAGACGGAAAAAAAATCGTCGCCCCCGCGAATGCATTCAATGAAGTTCTGCCGGGATTCGCAGCAAACGGCCCGGCCTATAATTCGCTGCGCGAAATGGTGATCACCCATACCGGCCTTGAGCGCAATGCAACGATAAACCTTGATTACGTGGTTCATACTGATAAGGGAGTCTTTCCGGCGCTTATGGGCAATGAATTGCTCGCTGAAAATGAGCCGGTAAAAAGTCTCGAGATCAGGGTGCGGATTCCGGCAGGTCAGCACCTGTACTATCATATGTTCAACGCAGAATATCAGCCGGTAATAAGCTCAGAAGGGCAATACCAGGTTTACAGCTGGACATTAACCGATCTTCCGGCCATTTCTGTTGAGGAATCGCAACCGGGAATAAATGAACGTTATCCGCGGCTTATTTTCAGCACGTCAGACAGTCGTGAAGCGGTTTTCTCTTTTTTAACCAGTCAGCCGGCGTTTAATTTTGCCCTCAGCAATCAGATGAAGAAAGAGGTAAGCAGCATCGTAAATGAAAAGAGGGACAAATTCGAAATCGCGCTGAAAATCCAGGAAAAAGTCGTGAACGACCTGCGCTTGTTTCCCATTCCGCTGCGCACCGCCTTATATCAATGCCGAACGCCGGAGCAAACCTGGAACAGCAATGGCGGCAATGCGATTGAAAAAGCGTTATTGTTAACCGCATTGCTGAAATCGGCCGGAATCGATGCACAGGTGGCCGGAATCGCCAGGACTGCATTTACCGACGACAAAATTGCCACCCTGGCAGACATTGATGACTTTGCCGTTAAGATCGAAGACAAAGAGCGGGGCAACTGGTATTTATCGGTCACAGGATTGAATTCCATAAACCTGAAGCTCACTCTTCCCGGCCGTACATTCCTATTGTTGAAACCTGGAGAAAAACCAGGTATTGCCAGGTCAGAAACCCCCAAACAGGTGATAAAAGTCCTGGGAACTTTTATCGTTTCATCCGATCCAAAACTGACCGGTGAGATTTCAATTTACTACAACGGAAGTGCTTATCCGCTGGCGGGCCTGTTGCGCGACAAGAAAAAGATGAAGAATTCCATTACCGGCGGATTGATCGGAAACGATACTGTTAACCTGAAAATAAGCACATTGAACACAGAGAATGGCTTCCAGACCTACACTGCACAAAGCGACAAGCCATTCCGTAAGGATTCGAACTATTATTATTTCAGCCTTCCGTCTTCCACTGCGGGAATCGAATCGTGGGGTATTAAAACACTTTCGGCGAAACGGGCAACAGCTTATGAAATACCATCCCTGGCCGATGAAAGCTATTCATATACCATTGCGTTGCCGGCAGGGTTCAGTTTATTTACCCCTGCGAAGAAAACCAACATCAGCAACAAGGCCGGAACCTATGCGTGGGAGGTAAAAACCGATGAAGGAAAAGTGACCATAAAGCGTGAGCTGAAATTCAGCGACCGGGTTTTTGAGGTCTCAGCGTATGAAGATTTTAAAACCCTGATGGATTGCTGGAACAATCCGTGGTATCGGCAATTGATTTTTTTAACCAGGGATTCATGATTAGCTTGCTGGCAAATGAAATAGTTCGTTTGTAACTTTTTAAAATTTTTCTGATTCGTTTGTGCCGTAAGGCACTAAATATTGGTAGCAAGCGAATGAGTTAATATATCTCGTCCCGTACGGGACGAAATATTCAGCAACATTAGGGATATTCTACCCACATCCAATCCCTGACGGGATTAAATATTAGACAGGCTATACTGCCTACTAGAATTGCCTTAACACTCTATTATTAAATTTTAACCCATTTTGCAGCTAAATTCTTATAACTTTCTTGTTTTGAACTGACAGCATGTTTTCAATTTCCGTTTTGAGCACTACAGATTTTTTACGGATAAAAGGGGCGTATTTGTATTGAAGCATATCATAGATGTTCTT
>JBBQUQ010000026.1:0-36884 GCA_038212325.1 Bacteroidales bacterium | reverse complement strand
GGCCGATACCCAGCAATTCATGTTTCCCGTTACCATCCCGCTGATTCTTTCTATCGTGTTGGCACAATATATTATCCAGGATCCGGATGGGCCTGTGGCATTCTGGTTTTCGATATTCCCGCTGACTTCGCCGGTGATCATGATGATCAGGATCCCATTCGGAGTCCCTTACTTCCAGGTTATCTTATCGATGGTTCTCCTGGTGCTTGGATTTCTTGGTACAACCTGGCTTGCCGCAAAGATATACCGCACCGGAATCCTGATGTATGGAAAAAAAGTGAGCTATAAGGAATTGTGGAAATGGATCCGGTATAAATAGTTTATTTATCCAGCATTTTTGTCCATTCGTATTTTTTACGTTTCTTCCAATCACCTTTATGATAGACAAAACTGGCGATCAGCGGCAACACACTTGTTGCTTCGGCATAAACCATTTTTTCGTAAACGGTGTCAACCTTACCCCAGCTGGCAGCCTCCTTGAGCGTAGAACTGGAGCATGCACCATCTCGTGAATCAGCCACTGTTATCTGCACTGCATATTTATGCATCGGCACTTCCTTACCAAGAACTTCAGCGCAAATAACCGTATCCTGAACAAAATTTTTCGGAACTCCACCCCCGATCATGAATAGCCCTGATGTTTTTGCAGCCATTTTTATCTTGGTTAATTCAAGAAAATCCTTGACAGAGTCGATGGAAACGTGCTTTTTCGGATTGTCCCACTGGTGTTTCACCAATCCGAAACCGGCACTGCTATCACTGAATGCAGGACAAAATATGGGAACATTATGCTCATAGCAGGCCTGAACAAGCGAGTCTTTCTTTTTAGAATTTTTTACCAGCCATTTTCCCATTTCACGGATGAACTCCCTTGATGAATATGGCCGTGGCTCGAGCATGTTTGCAATTTTATTGATGGTGGCATCACAATGCTGCAGTTCTTCCTCATCGATATAGGTATCATAGATCCGGTCGATATAATGATCGCGCAGCTCTTTGTCATCAGCATAGGGTGTTCCTTTGTAATGCTTGAACCCCAATGCTTCGAAAAAGTCCATGTCAACTATTGAAGCGCCTGTGGCAACAATGGCGTCAATCATATTGTTCTTCACCATGTCGACATATACCTGCATGCAACCGCCCGCGCTGGTGCTGCCGGCCAGGGTCAGAAATACAGTACAGCCTTTGTCTTTGATCATCAGGTTGAGAATATCGGCTGCTGCGGCAGTGTCGCGGGAAGTAAACGACATATCGCGCATGGCATCAATGATTTTGGTTGTATTAATCGCCTTGATATCAATGTGTTTCACCTCTTCCTTTAAAATGGATTTTTTGCTCTTTTTCATGGTAGTTTTTTTTTCAAAAATACGAATTCCTTTTCATTTGTCTCCCGTCAGGTTTCACTTGTCACGGCTCCTTAATACCCGAGAATTTTCAGCATGGATTTAAAACTCTGTTCCTTGGACCATAATTTGGTGGTGATCTCTTTTGTCTCTTCGTCAATATCAATAAGTACATGCTTCGGGGCAGGAATAAGGCAATGCTGGATTCCGCCATAGCCGCCTATTGCTTCCTGGTACGCACCGGTGTGGAACATGCCGATGTATTGGGCTTCACTTTGGTTAAACCTGGGCAAATATACTGCATTGCTGTGCTCCTCTGCATTGTAGAAGTCCTCGCTGTCGCAGGTAAGTCCACCGAGAAACACCCTTTCATATTCGACATCCCAGTTATTAACCGCCAACAGGATAAATTTCTGATTTATCGCCCAGGTATCGGGAAGTGTATTCATGAAAGAACTGTCGATCATGTTCCAGATCTCACGATCATTCTGTCTCTTTTGGTCAATAATTGAATACAGAACTGCGCCGCTTTCGCCAACTGTGAACGATCCGAATTCGGTAAATATATCCGGGTCGGCAACCTCATTGCGTTCACATATGCTTTGAATCTGTGCAATGATCTCTTCCGCCATATATTCATAATCATAAACAAAATCGAGCGAATTTTTGATCGGAAGCCCTCCTCCAATGTTTAAGGCAGTCAGTTCCGGGCATATTTTTTTCAAATCGCAATACACCTGGACACTCTTGGTCAACTCATTCCAATAGTATGCTTTATCCTTAATCCCGGTATTGATGAAGAAGTGCAGCATTGTAAGCTCAAACTTTGGATTGTCCTTGATTTTTTCCAGGTAATACGGCAAAATATCGTTGTACCTAATGCCAAGCCTTGAGGTATAGAAGTCGAATTTAGGCTCCTCTTCAGATGCAATCCGGATTCCGAGTTTTACCTTGTATTTTATTTCCGTCTCAATTTTTTCGAGTTCAAAAAGATTGTCAAGCACGGGAATCACATTGGTGAATCCGTTATTTACAAGATTTACAATATTCTCAATATACATCGGACGTTTAAATCCGTTACAGATGATATACCGGTCCTTGTTGAACAAGCCCCGCTCAGCCAGGTCTTCGATGATGTTGATGTCAAACGCCGAGGATGTTTCAAGGTGAACTTCATTTTTGAGCACTTCCTCAAGAACAAAACTGAAATGTGAACTCTTGGTGCAGTAACAATAGTGATAATCGCCCTGGTAATCTACTTTGGCCATGGCCACATTGAACAACCTTTTTGCACGGTGTATCTGGGAACTTATCTTAGGCAGGTAACTTATTTTTAAAGGGGTTCCATACTGCTTGATTATATCCATCAATGGTACTTTATGGAAATAAAGCTCATTATCAACTACCTCAAATTCAGGTTGAGGAAAATCGAATGTTTGTTCAATCAGATCAATATATTTATTTTTCATGAAAAAAATATTAAATGTAACTCATGCGGATTGCCAGCATTCATTCAAAGCGACTCACCCGGATCAACAATAATCTGCAAATTTAATTCATTATATTAAATAAACGCGTTTGGCACATAAAAAAACATCAATTCCATCGGAGTTTGTAATTTTGTCTGACATAAATACCACAGGCAATGGATTGCAACGCAGCCTGGGCAATATTGGCCAGGTCGCCAATTCCTTCCGAGGCATATCTGGGTAAATTGATTAAAATCAGTTTCGAATGGTTGTTGTCGCCGCGTGAAGCAATTGCCGTTAAAATTTTTTGCATGGAATGTCTTTACAGGATATCCCAGGTTGAGCCCGATCTCAGGCATGAACTTTCAGATTCGGTAGAGTGGAGATTGAACGAAGAAAGTGCAGGATTCAGGAACAGGGGCCGGAAATTAGTTAAAAAACTCTATTATGAGATTCAATGCAACCTGAAATCCATTTAAAAACAGGTGTTTCAGTCACAATTCAAAATGTGAATTATTATTCTATTGGTTATTTCCAAGGAATTTTATAATTTTGCACCCTCAAAAAAATAGGCTTAAGTAATACAATCCATTTAAATTTTAAACCCATGCAGCACAAAGGCGTTGTAAAATTTTTCGCGATCACCTTCATTTTGGTTTGTTTGTTCCAGTTGTCGTTTACATTCATCAGCTATTATTATTCAGGCAAAGCAGACGATTACGCCAATTCGCCCGAGGTGAAAACGATGGCCAGAAAAATGGCACAAGGAAATCCCCTGAAAGAAGAATACTATTATGACTCAGTGTCAAAATCACGCCTGGAGTATTTTAATGATTCCATGGCCTCTGTGAACGTTTTCAACATTCTGTTAAAGAAATACACATTGAAAGACGTTCGCGAGCGGGAGATAAATCTTGGTCTTGACCTTAAGGGGGGGATGAATGTGACAATGGCTGTTTCCGTTCCTGATGTTATCCGTGCCCTTTCAGGCTACAACCAGGACCCTACCTTTACAAAATCACTTACCAAAGCTATTGAAAAGGAGAAGACGAGCACAAGGGACTTTGTTGACCTTTTTGCTGAATCTTTCAAGGAAACCGATCCGAATGCCAAACTGGCCGCCATTTTCAATACGGTAGAACTCAAAGACAAAATTAACTACAATTCGACAAACGATGAGGTATTAAAGGTAATCCGCGATGAAAGCAATGCTGCCATCGACCGCACCTATAACATCCTCACTACCCGTATTGACCGGTTTGGCGTTGTACAGCCCAATATACAAAGGCTTCAAACAGCCGGACGAATCCTGATCGAACTCCCGGGCATCAAAGACCCGGAACGTGTTCGCAAACTGCTGCAGGGTTCGGCGCAACTTGAATTCTGGGAAACATACCAATTCCCCGAACTTCAGCCCTTCTTTGCGGATGCGAATTCCAAGTTAACCTCCATCCTGTCGGCAAGCCAGGATACAATTACGGCTGACAGCACCCTTAAATCTGACACTGCCGCTGCAACAAAAGCAATCGCATCGAAACAAGTACTCGAACCTAAAAAAGAAACCGTTAAGAAAGCTGATAGTGCAAAAGCAGATACTTCCAAAGGAAATGCCCTGTTAAAACAACTGGACAAGGACACTTCAAAAGCCTCTGCCGCCAACAAGGAAAAACAATCCTTCGAGGACTATGCCAAGAAAAACCCCCTGTTTGCCTACCTTAACCCGGCAATCTACCAGAACAAGGAAGGCCAATACGTGGCTGGGCAAACGGCCATGGTGGGGCGTGCAATGATCAAAGACACTGCCCGTGTAAACCAGATGCTCCGGCTGACCAAAAACATGTTCCCCCGCGACATGAAACTTGCCTGGACGGTGAAACCGCGTTCTGAGTCCAAAGATGTTCTTGAACTCGTGGCCCTGAAAGTCACCTCCCGCGACGGGTCCCCGGCACTTGGCGGGGATGTTATTGTTGCGGCACGCCAGGATTATGATCAGAATGGTCGCGTCGAAGTATCGATGTCGATGAACAGTGAAGGCGCCCGCATCTGGAAAAGACTCACCGGTGAAAATATCGGCAAACAAGTTGCTATCGTACTTGATGGTTATATCTACAGTTATCCTAATGTGAACGGTGAAATCCCCAACGGTATGTCATCCATAACCGGTGGTGAAATGACTGTTGAAGAAGCACTTGACCTTGCCAACATTCTCAAGGCAGGTAAACTCCCGGCCCCTGCGCGCATCGTGGCGGAAGAAGTAGTAGGTCCGTCGCTCGGACAGGAATCCATCAACGCCGGCTTACTCTCGTTTATCATTGCATTTATCGGTGTGCTTCTCTACATGTCACTCTATTACAATGGTGCCGGCCACGTAGCGGATATTGCCCTGTTTGCAAATGTGTTCTTCCTCTTCGGGGTTCTTGCTTCCATTGGAGCTGTTCTCACACTTCCCGGTATCGCCGGTATCGTGCTCACCCTGGCTATGGCGGTCGACTCAAACGTTATCATCTACGAGCGAATGCGTGAGGAAATCCGAGCGGGTAAAGGCATGCGCCTGGTCGTGAAAGATGGTTTCCACCACGCTCTTTCTGCCATCATCGACGGCCACGTAACCACCATCCTGACGGGTATTGTACTTTACATTTTCGGATCAGGACCGGTACAAGGGTTTGCCACCACGCTGGTCATTGGTCTTCTCCTGTCGTTGTTTTCATCTATCTTCATCGCCAGGCTTGTATTTGAATGGATGCTCGACCGGAATATGAACATCACCACCGGGAATAAATACACATTCAACCTACTCCAGAATACCAAGATCGACTTTATTGGTCTGAGAAAAAAAATGTATGTCGTTTCACTTGTAATCATCCTTCCCGGGATGATCAGTCTCGCCGTTCGAGGACTTGATCCTGGTCTCGATTTCACCGGAGGACGCAGTTATATCGTGAGGTTTGACCAGAATGTATCAACCACTGATGTTCGCGAGTCCCTGCGCAAAACTTTTGGTGAATCACCGGAAGTTAAGACCTTCGGGCCTAAAAACCAGGTTAAGATCACCACTAAATTCATGATCAATGAACGTGGACAGCAATCAGATTCCATTGTCAGCAACAAGCTTTTTGAAGGCGTTAAAGGATTCTACAAGATACCATTGACCATAGCTGATTTTAAATCAAGCGACCCCCGAAAAATCGTGGGCGAACTCAGTTCACAACGCGTTGACCCGACCATATCCTACTCCCTGATCTGGAAAGCAGTCATGGCTGTATTGTTCTCGCTGGTTATCATCTTTATCTATATTGCTCTTCGTTTTAAAAACTGGCAATTCGGTATCGGAGGGGTTAGCGCGCTCTTCCATGACTCTCTCATCATCATCGGTATTTTCTCCCTGTTCTATGGCATATTACCCTTCGGCATGGAGGTTGATCAGTCGTTCATCGCAGCATTGCTCACCATCATCGGTTACTCTATCATGGATACGGTTATCATTTTTGACAGAATCCGTGAATACAGGGCGCTTTATCCTAAGCGAGATCTGGGCGTTAACATTAATTCGGCCATCAACAGCACGCTTGGACGTACAATCAACACATCAGGTGTAACCCTGGTTGTACTGATCATCATCTTCATCTTTGGTGGTGAAGTTCTACGGGGATTCACGTTCGCCCTCATCACCGGTGTTGTGATCGGAACCTATTCTTCTGTATTCAACGCAACCCCGGTTGCCTATGACATTTTAATGTGGCAAAAACGGCGCAAGGAAAAGAAAGAGCTGGCCGGCTTGAAAACTAAAGCCAAATAAATTCATAATTCCTGTGAAAAATGGCTGTCCTGATACACCGGGATAGCCATTTTTTTTTAGTCCTACATCAGACTTTTATCTATATTTGCACGTTATATAGGCAATTCAAATTGCATTGACATGCGTTATCCCTTTCTACTCGTTCTGATTTTGATTTTCGTGGCATCAGCCCCGGGATCATTTGCACAGAATAAATTTTCAAAAGCAGCAGATGCGGCGTATGCAGACCAGATGTTTTTACTGGCCTTACAGAAATACCAGAAAGCGTATTCGAAAGTTAAAAACAACAAAACTGAGCGTGATCGCATTTCTCTGAGGATTGCAGAGTGTTACCGGATGATGAACAATACCAAAAAGGCAGAGGCATCCTATAAAAGACTGGTTAACAATCCCAAATATGTGAAAGATAATCCAAAGGTACTGCTTGTTTATGCCGACATGCTGAAGGCTAACGGCAATTATGAGGAAGCCATCAAGCAATACCAGGCGTACAAAGAGACAGGCCCCGCCGATCCCCGGGCCGACATGGGAATCGCGACCTGCACATTGGCAAAAGAATGGATCGGGAACCCGACGAAATACGGTGTTAAATGGGAAAAAATTCTTAGTTCCAAAGAAGATGATTATGCATCGGCATATGCTGATAAAAAATACATTTCGGTTATTTTCACATCCGATCGCAATGGCGCCAAAGGGCGGGATGTTGACAACTGGACAGGGTTGGGGTTCTCCGACCTCTTTTTTTCCAGGGTCGACCCCAAGGGAGACTGGAGCAAACCCCTGCTTGCTGATGCAGGAGGAATGATCAATTCCAAAGCCAATGATGGCGTCGGACAATTTAATGCCCGGTTTTCATCGTATTATTTTACCCGATGCTGGAATGAGCCGAAACGAAAAAACGGCTGTGCCATCATGAAGGCAAGCCGGCAGGGTGCGACAAGTTGGTCGGAACCGGAAAAAGTTGAACTCGGAGGCGATTCTTCTTCCATCATGGGTCATCCCAGCGTAGGCTCTGACGAAACAATCTTTTTCTCTGCCGATATACCCGGGGGATTTGGCGGAAAAGATATCTGGATGGCAAAAAAAGATAAAAAGGGAGGCAAGTATGCAAAAGTGAACCTTGGCCCTGCGATCAATACACCCGGCGACGAACTTTTCCCGTTTATCCGGAACGACAGTATTCTCTATTTCGCATCCAACGGGCTTCCTGGCATGGGCGGACTTGATATTTTTGTTTCCACCCGGTCGAAAACCGGAACTGCCAATACCTACCAATGGCAGAGTTCACTGACCAACAAATCATTTACCAATGTTGACGGTGCAACAAGCTACCAGTGGCAAAGCGCTCTCGACAACAAAACCTTTGCAAACACCAGCGGTGCTACATCAGGGACTTACATACCCGGCGGCGCAATGACGACTGACCGGTGGAGCACCCCTATTAACCTGAAATCACCAATCAATTCACCTGCCGATGATTTCGCACTCGTATTCAACGGGGATGAACTGGAACAAGGCCTGTTTTCCTCTAATCGCCCTGGAGGCAAAGGTCGGGATGATATCTACTCTTTCGTGATACCACCGGTTTATTACACCCTTGAAGGTGACATCACAGACGACCGCACGTTACAGCCTATTGCAGGAGCAAAAGTCAGAATCCTCGGCACTGACGGCCGCGCCCTGGAGGACAATACAGATGATAAAGGTCATTACAGTTTTAACAAGATGCAGATACTGGCAAATACGACCTATGATATTTTTGTCACGCGGAAGGATTACTTCAACGAAAAAGGGCGGGAAACGACTGTCGGAATTGAACGCAGTAAAGATATCATCCGCAACTTTGTTCTGCGCCCAATACCAAAAAAACCAGTCGTATTGCCTGACATTCTTTATGACCTGGCCAAATGGGACCTGAAGCCGCAGTATCGTGATTCTCTGCAGGGGCTGATCGAAACGCTTGACGCAAACGAAACAATCGTGATCGAACTTGCATCGCATACCGATTCGCGCGACAGCGATGAACGAAATGACATTCTGTCACAAAAACGTGCTCAAAGCGTTGTGGAATACCTGATTTCCCGGGGAATTGACCCTGACCGGCTCGTGGCGAAAGGTTATGGAGAACGAGTTCCCAGAACCATGGCAAAAGATGTAATCAAGGAGGGGTATACTTTCAAGGCAGGAACAGTGTTGAGTGATTCTGTCGTAAATCTTTTACCAGGTACCAACATCAAGGAGGCAGCCTACCAGCTTAACAGACGTTCTGAATTTTCAATTCTCAGAAATGATTATGTGCCCAAGGGCAAAATCACCAAAAATGTCCCCGCAGCAAAAATTGAAATGGTGGTAAAACCTGAAGAAAACAATGTTCCATTTACGAAATCAAAGGATGGAATGCGAAAGGCAACCAGTTATATCAACGGCATCACCACCGATTTTTACTTTGACCCCAAAGAAAAGGAGGTTTTTATCTCTCCGGTATTGACAATGAAATTACTGAAAGACGGCGTTATTGATAAAACAAGTTTTGACGGTGATCCGACAAAAATTATCGGGGAAGGCACGGTGGCGGACAAAGCTGTTCTGACGCTTAAAGAGATCCGGATAGGAAAAAACAGTGTCAAAGACATAAAAGCCACTGTGAACAAAAAAATACAATCCCTGCAGTTTGGCGACAGCTTGCTGAAACAATTCGGGAAATACAGCATCGATGATGCGACCAGCGAGATAATATTCGAATGATCAGCTCTAACCGATATGAACAGCGCGGTGTTTCTTCGTCCAAGGAAGATGTTCACAACGCAATAAAAAATATCGGCAAGGGATTGTTTCCCAAAGCATTCTGTAAAATTGTTCCTGATTTTTTGGGCGGCGATGAGGCTTGGTGCTGCATCATGCATGCTGACGGCGCGGGTACAAAATCATCACTTGCCTATCTGTACTGGAAAGAAACTAGCGATCTCTCTGTTTGGCGGGGCATAGCCCGCGATGCCATCGTGATGAACCTTGATGACCTGCTTTGCGTTGGCGCTGTAGATAATATCCTGCTGTCTTCCACCATTGGCCGAAATAAAAACATGGTTCCCGGTGAAGTTATTTCCGAAATAATCGAAGGGACAGAGGAGTTCCTTGCAGAAATGCGTAACCTGGGAATTGGCATTTGGTCGACCGGAGGAGAAACAGCCGACGTTGGCGACCTGGTCAGGACCATCATTGTCGATTCTACGGTCATCTGCCGGATGAAACGAAGCGAAGTAATTGACAACGCGCGGATACAGGCCGGGGATGTGATTGTCGGACTGTCATCATCAGGGAAGGCCAGTTATGAAAAGGAATACAACGGAGGAATGGGCAGCAACGGGCTTACCTCAGCGCGGCATGACGTGTTGGATAAATCCTATGCAGCAGCATATCCGGAAAGTTTCGATAACGGACTTCACGACAGTTTGGTATATACAGGCAATAAACACCTGACCGATCCTTCAGAGATTACGGGCATTGACATCGGCAGGCTGATTTTATCACCCACCCGTACCTATGCGCCTGTCGTCAGAAAAATTTTAGACGCCTGCCGCGCTGATATTCATGGGATGGTTCACTGCTCCGGAGGCGGGCAGACAAAAGTACTTCATTTCATTGAGAACCTTCATGTCGTGAAAAACAACATGTTTCCGGTTCCTCCCCTTTTCAACCTTATCCATGCTGAATCAGGCACTACATGGTCTGAAATGTACAAGGTTTTTAACATGGGGCACCGCCTTGAATTCTACGTTCCCGAAAAGATCGCCGGCGCAATTGCAGAAATTGCATTATCATTCGACATTCCTTCACAGATCATCGGGCATTGTGAATCCTCCCCCGTGAATAAACTTTCTATTGTATCAGATTTCGGTGAATTCACCTATTAGCTTTTTACGCCTGGTTTTTATTCGCGGAGAAATAGTTAACTTTGCACTCCCATTTTAATATCCCACATGTTAGATAAATTAGAGGCTATAAAAGTACGTTACGATGACATTCAGAATCAAATGAATGAGCCTTCGGTGATGAGCGATATGAAGAACTATATCAAGCTCAACAAAGATTACAAGGAACTTCAGCCAATTATGGAGGGCTTTGAGGTTTATAAAACGATCCTGTCAAATATTGACCATGCCAAAGATATCATCCACAACGAAAAGGACGAAGAGTTTCGGAGCATGGCTAAGGAGGAGTTGAATGTCCTGACTGCTGAGAAGGATAAAATTGAGGAAGATATCCGGATGATGCTGATTCCTGCCGACCCGGAAGATGGGAAAAATGCTGTTATCGAGATCCGGGCCGGAACCGGCGGAGATGAGGCCAGTATCTTTGCCGGTGATCTTTACCGAATGTACAGCAAATTCGCTGAAACCAAGCGCTGGAAAGTAGAACTTGTCGACTTTACCGAGGGTACCATGGGTGGTTTTAAGGAAATCATCTTCAATATCATGGGTGATAATGTTTACGGACTGATGAAGTACGAATCGGGAGTGCATCGTGTTCAGCGGGTACCCCAAACAGAAACACAAGGAAGGGTGCATACCTCTGCTGCTACCGTGGCCGTTTTAGCTGAAGCGGATGAGTTCGATGTTGAAATAAAACAGTCTGATGTGCGAAAAGACACCTTCTGTTCTTCAGGCCCGGGAGGACAATCGGTGAATACAACCTATTCGGCCATCCGCCTGACACATATCCCTTCAAATATCGTTGTCTCCTGCCAGGATGAGAAGTCGCAGATCAAGAATTTTGAAAAAGCAATGAAAGTTCTCCGTACCAGGCTGTATGAGCTGGAACATCAGAAATATCTTGATGAGATTTCTAAAAAACGAAAAACAATGGTCTCCACCGGCGACCGGTCAGCCAAGATCCGAACCTATAACTACCCGCAAAGCCGGGTTACCGACCACCGTATCAACATGACCCTCTATAATCTTCCTGTCGTGCTTGATGGCGAAGTTGAGCCATTGATCGAAGCACTGCAACTGGCTGAGAATGCGGAGAGATTGAAAGAGGCAGGGACTAACTAAGAGTGAAGGGTGAAAGGTCGAAATCATAAAAAGACAATTATAAATCATCTAATCCTGCCGGCATGAATCGCACAGAACTTATCAACTTTATATTCACTAAAAAATCGTTCCTCTGCATAGGGCTTGATACTGATTTATCGAAGGTTCCCGCGCATTTACTTAAATATGATGATCCCATTTTCGAATTCAACAAAGCGATCATCGATGCCACACATGATCTGGCTGTTGCCTACAAGCCCAATTTTGCATTCTATGAATGCAATGGGGTCAAAGGATGGAACAGCCTGACCAGGACTATACAATATATTAATACCGCATATCCTCAACAATTATTTACTATTGCAGATGCAAAAAGGGGCGACATTGGCAATACTTCTCAACAATATGCCTGTGCCATGTTTGATCCTTCCTCCTCCGGGATGAACTTTGATGCCGTTACTGTAGCGCCATACATGGGCGAAGACTCCGTTAAACCGTTCCTCTCCTACCCCGGGAAGTGGATTATCGTTCTGGCACTGACCTCCAACAAAGGAGCAGCCGATTTCCAGTTTTTCAACAACGGTAATCATAGGCTCTTCGAACAGGTGCTTGCAACATCGCACCAATGGGGCAGCAATGAGAACATGATGTATGTGGTTGGAGCCACGCAGGCTGAGATGCTGACCGACATTCGCAGAATCGTTCCTCATCACTTTCTGCTTGTTCCGGGTGTAGGCGCCCAGGGAGGCAGTTTACAGGAAGTTGCAAAATATGGCCTGACATCCGAATGCGGGCTGATCGTCAATTCATCAAGGAATATCATTTATGCGTCGGGCGGCACCGACTTTGCAGAAAAAGCCAGGGAAGAAGCCTTGAAAATGCAGCAGGAAATGGCAGTGCTGCTATAAACAGAAATTCCAAATCAAGCGTTTAACCATAATTCGGAATCCAAATCACTCCACAATTGTGATCCAGCCGTGTGTATCCGGTTCAAGTCCTTCCTGTATCCCTTTGAGTTTACTGTAGAGTTTTTGCGAGACTGTTCCGGGTTGACCGTTCTTGCAATATTTATATTCTTTCCCGGTATCGCGGTCGTGGATCATGCAAATGGGCGAAATAACTGCAGCAGTTCCACAGGCGCCAACTTCCTCAAATTCGTCCAACTCTTCCACAGGGACATGACGCTGTTCAACTTTCATACCCATCTCTGCAGCCAGAACCCGCAGCGACATGTTTGTAATTGAAGGCAGAATAGAACTGGAATCGGGCGTTACGTAGGTATTGTTTTTGATGCCAAAAAAATTTGCAGGACCAGCTTCATCGATATATTTTTTCTCCCTGGCATCCAGGAAAATGCAGGATGAAAACCCGTCCTTGTGCGCCCGCTGGCCCGCACGCAGGCTGGCCGCATAGTTTCCTCCCACTTTGATATGACCGGTTCCCAAGGGTGCTGCACGGTCAAAATCGCGAACAATCTGCATCTTCACCGGGTTAAAGCCTTCCTTGAAATAGGGGCCGACAGGGCCGACAAATACCATGAACATATATTCCTTTGCCGGGCTTACACCCACCTGGGCGCCAGTGCCGATCAGCAATGGGCGAATATACAGGGAAGCACCCTCGCCGTATGGAGGGACAAATTTCAGGTTTAGTTTAACCGCTTTAAGAACTACCTCCGAAAAAAGGTCAACAGGCACTTCGGCCATCATGACACCCTGCGCTGATCTGATCATCCGCCTGGCATTTTCTTCCAGGCGAAAAATCCTGACCTTACCATCTTTCCCGGTAAACGCTTTAAGTCCTTCAAATGCTTCCTGCCCGTAATGGAGGCAGGTTGCTGCCATGTGCATGGTGATGGTTTCTGAGTCTGAGATTTCAAGTTCTCCCCACTTTCCGTCCTTGTAATAACAGCGGACATTATAGTCCGTTTTATAATAACCAAATGGCAGGTTTTTCCAATCAATAGTGTTCATATAGACGAATTTTTAGTTTGTGATTTCCTGCGAAATACCCTGTAAAAATAGGAATTTTCCTCCTTCAAAATATTTTTAAATGAAAATATTATCCGTCCTCATGAAATTGCCATTTTGTCAGCCATCTTGCCTTGGCATTACCTTTGAGTGGAGGAGGTCAACAATCAAAAACCAATATCCATATGCAACAAGGCAAAATCAACGTTCAAACTGAGAACATTTTTCCAATTATAAAAAAATTCCTCTATTCGGAGCATGAAATATTCCTTCGTGAATTGATTTCCAATGCTGTTGATGCTACACAGAAGCTAAAAACACTGGCTGCGCTTGGCAAATACAACGGCGACATCAGCGATTTGACCATTGAAGTAACCCTGAATAAAAAGAAAAAAACCATCTCGGTCAAAGATAAAGGAATCGGGATGACATCTGCTGAAGTGGATAAGTATATCAACCAGATCGCGTTTTCAAGCGCGGAAGAGTTCATAAAAAAATTCAAAACCAAATCCGAATCAGAAATGAATGCCATTATCGGCCATTTCGGATTGGGTTTTTACTCCAGTTTCATGGTTTCCAAGAAGGTGGAGATTCTGACAAAGACCTACCAGAAGAAAGGCGAAACAGATTCGGTTCGCTGGGAATGCGACGGAAGTCCCAACTATATCATGGATGCATGCGACAAGAATGACCGGGGGACCGAAGTAATTCTGCATATCGCCGACGATTCAAAAGATTACCTCGAAGAACATACCCTGTTAGGCATCCTGAAAAAATATTGCAAGTTCCTGCCTGTCCCAATCCAGTTTGGAACAGAAAAGACCTGGGAGAAAGTTGAAGGCGAGCAAGACAAGGACGGCAATGACAAACAGGTTGAAGTTGAAAAACCGAGGATCATCAATAATACCGATCCCATTTGGAAAAAGAAGCCTGTAGATCTCAAAGATGAAGATTATAAAAGTTTTTACCGTGAGTTATATCCATATTCCTTTGATGAGCCGCTTTTCTGGATTCATCTCAATGTGGATTATCCGTTCAACCTCACCGGCATACTCTATTTCCCGAAAGTGAAACGCAACCTGGAGGTTCAGAAGGACAAAATCCAGCTATACTGCAACCAGGTTTTCGTGACCGATTCAGTTGAAGGCATCGTTCCTGACTTTCTGACATTATTACATGGCGTTATCGACTCTCCTGATATACCGTTGAATGTTTCCCGCAGTTATCTCCAAAGCGATCCCAATGTAAAAAAGATTTCCAACCATATCACCAAGAAAGTTGCTGACAAGCTTGAATCCCTTTTCAAGGATTCGCGACCCGATTTTGAAGCAAAATGGGATGATATAAAGGTTTTTATCGAATATGGAATTATTTCACAGCCAGAGTTCTACGACCGTGCCAAAAAATTCTGCCTGTTTAAAAATGTAGACAGCAAATATTTCACATTTGAAGAGTATGAAAATCTTGTCAAACCAAGTCAAACGGATAAGGACGGACAACTGATTTACCTGTATGCCACCAATCAGCGTGAGCAGTATAGCTTCATTGAGTCGGTCAAAGCCCGTGGCTATGATGTATTGATCATGGACGGCATTCTGGAGGCTCATTTCATCAATACGTTGGAGCAGAAACTTGAAAAAACACGCTTTACCCGTGTTGATTCTGATACGGTTGAAAAACTTATCAAAAAAGATGATGCACTGCCTTCCAAACTTGATGACGAACAGCAAAAATTGATCAAGGAAATGTTTGACAGGCAAATCGATGCGAAAAAATTTACCATTGTATTTGAAAGCCTGAGTGAGAAGGACGCACCGCTGCTGATTACACAAAATGAATTCATGCGACGCATGAAAGACATGTCGGCCCTAGGGGGCGGCGGTGGCTATGGCTTTATGGGAGAAATGCCTGAAAACTACAATGTGGTGGTCAATTCAAACCATCCCCTGGTAGGCAAGCTTCTCGTTGAACCTGAAAATGAAAAACAAGCAGGTACAGTCAAGCATTTGTTCGATTTGGCATTGCTGGCGCAAAACATGCTGAAAGGCAAGGATCTGGCGGAGTTCATTAAGAGGAGCACTGAACAAATGGTGAGTTAAAAGTGATACATTACGAAAGATGTAACCAAGTCAGCTTTTGAAGTCAAATAATAGTTTTAACAGGGAGTATTATTGTAAGTAACTTAGCAAAAAATAACCTTAAATCCATTGAATTATGAAATTAAGTAAAGGTTGGATTGTTTTGATCGTGATTATCGGCGTGATACTATTACTCATCGCTTGGGTATCAGGTATTAACAATAATTTAGTGACCAGGGAGGAGGGTGTGAACCAAGCCTGGGCAAACGTTGAAAATGTTTATCAACGTCGGCTTGACCTGATACCGAACCTTGTCAATACAGTTAAAGGAGTTGCTAAATTCGAACAGCAAACCCTCACAGCAGTCATCGAAGCCCGTGCAAAGGCCACAAGTGTTCAGATAAGTCCGAAAAACCTGGATGAAGGTTCACTCCAGAAGTTTCAGGAAGCACAGAATGGTGTCAGTTCTGCCCTTGGACGGCTCATGGTTGTGGTTGAAAAATACCCGGAACTTAAAGCTACCCAGAATTTTTCCGAACTTCAGGCGCAACTGGAAGGAACGGAAAACAGGATAAGTGTTGAACGGATGAAATTCAACGAATCATCACAAGCATACAATACCTATCTGCGAAAATTTCCCAACAGCATTTTTGCCGGAATGCTGGGATTCCAGAAGAAAGCCTATTTTCAGGCCCAGGCTGGTTCTGAAAAAGCTCCTGAAGTTCAATTTTAGTAAAAACACCTGCGACAATGGGAACAGGTGCAAAGGATTTCTTTTCGATCCAGGAGCGGGAGGACATCAAACAGGCCATCATGAATGCTGAGCTGGATACATCAGGTGAGATCAGGGTTCATATTGAGAATAATTGCTCGGGAGATGTGCTCGATCGTGCAGCATTCATTTTTAAGCAGCTTGGCATGAACAATACTGAACTGCGCAATGGAGTGCTGATCTATCTGGCCGTGAAAAACCGGCGCTTTGCCATTATTGGCGACACTGGGATTCACCAGGTCGTTCCGGAAAATTACTGGAATGACATCAAATCCAACATGTTGAACCAATTCAGGGAAAACCGGTTCACAGACGGCCTGCTTGAAGCGATTGCCGCAACAGGGATTCAGCTTAAAAAGCACTTTCCGCATCACCGTGATGATGTTAATGAACTGTCGGATGACCTTTCATTCGGAAAAGATTAGCATGCTGATAAATGTTCGATTCAAATTCACTCTTTAAGCATGTCGCTAATGTATAGATATAAAAGGGTTTATGTATTGCTGAGTATGTTGTTCGCGTTGGCGTGGACTGTAAACGGGCAGGAAATTCCTGCCCGGCCCGATCCGCCGAGACTGGTGAATGATTTTGCCGGAATACTTACCAGCGAGGAAGTGCAATCTCTTGAAAACAAACTTGTTGCCTATAACGATTCTACATCGACTCAAATCCTGGTGGTGCTTGTAAAGTCTCTCAATGGTTATGATAAAAATGAATTCGCAAGGCTGATCGGAGAAAAATGGGGCGTGGGGCAAAAAGGGAGAAACAATGGTGCTGTCATACTCGTGAAACCAAAATATCCGAACGACAACGGTGAGGTATGCATACAAACGGGATATGGCCTTGAAGGAGCTATACCGGATGCACTGGCGAAAAGGATTGTTGAAAAGGAGATGCTCCCGAATTTCCGCACCGGGAATTATTTTGAAGGCATTGAATCAGCAACAACCACCATGATTGCCTTAGCCAAAGGGGAATATACAGCTGAGCAATACAACAAACGAACAAATAAAAAATCGAGTCCATACGGCCTTCTGGTTCCGCTGATCATCATCCTGATTGTTTTCTTTATAATCCGCGGCAGCCGTGCCCAAGGCATGTCGGTTGGCAAGAGCATTCCTTTCTGGACTGCTTTCTGGCTTCTTGGATCGATGGGCCGCGGCCATAGCGGATCGTGGAACAATTTCAGCGGAGGCAGCGGAGGTTTTGGAGGAGGTGGTGGTGGAGGCTTCGGCGGATTTGGTGGCGGAAGTTTCGGGGGAGGTGGTGCAGGTGGCAGTTGGTGATGGGAAGTTTTGAGATATAGAAACGAGGTCAGTGTTTAATAGAATTTGAGACTGCTAAGGCAAATATGGCTGTTTTATTACGACGGATTCCGTTCAATGACGTTGGGAAAGAGGCTCTGGGCAATCATCCTCATTAAAATATTTATATTATTCTTCATCCTGCGTCTTATATTTTTTCCGAATTTTTTAAATACAAAGTTTAAGGGAGAACAGGAAAAATCTGACTATGTCGGCAAAGAACTGATCGAACGAAAACAATAAAAAAAAGGAGGGTGTCTCGCACTTATGAGACATCCTCCATTTCAGAAATTGAGGCATTACTAAGGTTGAATGCCAAGTTTCTTCTTTACAAGGACCATAACATTTTCTGTCTCATCTTTGTAAATTACCACATCTTCAATGGCGTTTAAAATGTAGGTGTATTTGTTCTCCTTAGCAACATTTGATACGGCCACCTTTGCTTTATCAATAAAGGGGGCAACTAATTCCTGTTGCTTGGTCTGAAGATCCTGGCTGGCTTTCTGCTGAAAGGCTTCAATACGTCCCTGGAGATCGGACAGTTCCTTCTCCTTTGTTTGTTTGATCAGGTCAGACATGCTTGCAGCCTGGGTTTGATAATCCTGGTATTTGCTTTCAAATTCTGCCTTCATGGCATCCATCTGGTCTGACAGGGTTTTCTGGTAGACCTGAAGCTTGATTTTAACCGAATCAATGCCCGGCATCTCTGCCAGCAGGGCGTTGAAGTCGACGTAACCAATTTTAACCGGATTTTGTGCCTTCGATGCTAATGAACAACCAATGATTAATGCAATTACAGCAATAAACTTTACTAATTTTTTCATTTTTAATAATTAAATGGTTTATACTACGAATTGGTGATGCAAAAATAAACAATTTTTTCATTTCTTAGGCTCAGCGCTTTCAGTTCCACCTGCGGGTGGATTATTTGCACCGCCAGTCTTGGCACCCTTGGAGGATGGTGTGGTACCACTTGTTTTTCCTTTCCTGTTACTCATGCTGGCCCCAAGGTTGTCAAGAACATCATCGCTGAGATCATATTTGGGATTGGCGTACATCATCGTTAAACTCCCCCCTTTGTCAAAAATGACAGCGTAGTTGTTACTGTTTGCCAGTTCCTGGATGGCATTGTAAATTTTTTCCTGGATGGGTTTGACTAGTTCCTGACGCTTTTTAAATAAATCGCCATCCTTGCCAAATCTGCTCCGCTGCAGGTTTTTCACCTCCTTTTCCTTATCAACAATTTCCTGCTCCTTCTTCTTTTTCATATCGTCTGGTAAAAGAACAGCCTGGGTTTGATAATCCTTGTACATTTTATCGACTTCACCAAATTTGGCCTCTATCTCTTTTTGCCATTGCGCGGATATTTCATCAAGCTGAGATTGCGCTTCCGCAAATTCAGGTATATTATCAAGAATATACTGGGTATCTACATAGGCAAATTTCTGGGCCTGAACTGCCACAACGGTAAAAACGATCAGTGTAAATATTAAAAGTTTCTTTTTCATGATATGTTGGTTTAAACTTGCATTTTTTTTTGGCGACTGGGTAACAAGGTGACAAGTAACAAGCTGACAAAATTAATCAATATTCCATTAGGTTGCCTTTTCCTAATCGATTGATGAATTGATTGAAAAATGGAACTGACCTCCATTAGCACCCGGGACGCCGGGAACCTCATCCAAACCATAGCCCCAGTCAAGACCCAGAAGGCCGAACATAGGGAGAAATACCCTTAATCCTACACCTACAGAGCGGTAAACATTGAATGGGTTGAACTGACTCCATTTGAACCAGTCGTTCCCTGCTTCAACAAAACCCAATCCATAAATTGTAGCACTTGGATTTAAGGAGATCGGGTACCGCAATTCAAAAGTATAACGGGTATAAGTGGTTCCTCCCAACGGTGTTGGATAACCTGGGGTTAGTGAATTATTTATATAGCCTCGCAACCCGATAAGTTCACGTCCGTCCATGTTGTTGTATCCTGACAATCCATCACCACCCAGGTAGAACCGCTCAAAAGGCGTTGTACCCAATTCCTGGTTGTAAGTTCCCAGGAATCCAAACTGAAGACGTGGGGAAAGCACCAATTTGTCAATCAGGTTGATGTACCATGATCCCTTGAATTTGATTTTATAAAATTCAATCCATTGATAGCGTAAACTGGGGGGCATGCTTGGATAGTCGACATCACCGCGGAATACTGAATAGGGAGGCGTAGATTCGAGTGTGATGGTCACTTCTGATCCATTGCGAGGAAAAATCGGGGCGTCTACAGAATTCCTGGACAAGGCAACCGAATAGCTCAATGAGTTATAGATACCATTCCCTCCGCCAAATGTAAAGATCGACGAATAATTGTAGGTATTATACCGGTTATAGTTAATACTCTGGTAAAGTGAAAAATAATCATCAGGCCAGTGCAATTGGCTGCCAAGGCCAATCGAAATGCCATCGATTCTAAGGGATGCATAGGCAATATTATTTTCAGCAAGGCCGTTCGTGTACTTTGAATGAAAATAAGAAAGGCTTAGAGCCAGTGGTTTCCGGCCACCAAGCCAAGGTTCGGTAAAGGTAAAGCTGTAGCTGAAATATCCTTTGCCGTAGGTCTGAAACCTTAAGCTTAATTTTTGACCATCCCCTGCAGGAACCGGCTTCCAAGATTTCAGGTTAAGGACATTCTTCAATGAAAAATTATTGAAGGATAACCCAAGGGTGCCGACAATCCGGCCGTAGCCCCAGCCTCCCGACAGTTCAATCTGGTCGGCTGACGTTTCAGTAACGTCATAAGCTATGTCGACAGTCCCATCTTCGGGATTCGGGTTTACGTTGGGTGTGAGTTTCTCCGGATCGAAATATTTCAATTGTGCCAGCTGGCGCTGCGACCTGATCAGCCTGTCGCGGCTGAAAAGCTGGCCCGGCCGGGTCTGCACTTCGCGTAAGCCCACATGGTCGTTGGTCTTAGTATTGCCTTTGATGGAAACCTTGTTGACGGTAGCCTGTTTTCCTTCATGCATGCGGATTTCAATATCTACTGAATCATTCTCAACTTTGGTTTCAACAGGTACCACATCAAAGAAAAGATACCCATCGTCCATGTACAGCGACCGGATATCGGCACCGCTTGGATTATAGGTAAGTGACTCCTCGAGTGCATCCTGGTCATATACATCCCCCTTGCCGATCCTCAAAATGCGGTCAAGGAATTTGGAGGTATATTTAGTATTCCCGACCCATGTGATGCTGTGTATATAGTATTTTGGCCCTTCTTCGATCCACAGGTCGATATTGATCGTGTTATCATCATTTTTTGAAATGGAATCTTTAACGATCCTGGCATCCCGGTAACCAAGCGAATTATATTTCTTAATCAGGTTCAGCTTATCTGCCTGGTAATCATCATCTATAAATTTGGAGGATTTAAATATCCTGATCCGGATATTTTCTGAAGCCTGCTGCTCCATCACATTGCCAACCTCGAGAAAATCAGCGGTTACCACCTCCTTTGTGGTACTATAGATCACCTGGTCCATGTTGTTCATCGGGTTGAAAACGCTTTTTTCTTTGGTCTTGCTCAATTGGGTCTTGATCATTTCCGTGCTTACGCTTTTGTTTCCATGAAGTGTTATGGAATAGACTTTAACCTTCTCGTTTTTGTCAATATTGATATACATTGTTACCTCATTGGCCGTTGCGCTGTCTTTTTTAAGCACAATGTCAACCTCAGTATTTAAAAATCCCTTTGCATTATAAAAATCTACGATGATGTTTTTTGTTTTGAGGATCAGGTTATCAGTCACGTAATCTCCTTTCACCAGGCGGATTTTTTGCCTGATATCGTCGGCGTCTGACTTTTTAATCCCATTGAACTGAAATTTTGAAAGCCTTGGACGCTCTTTCAGGTAAAAGTCAAGAAAAATCTGGTCATCAACAACTTTTGAAACAGAGATGCTGATATCCTCAAAAAGGCCCTGATCCCATAGTTTACGAACCGATTGCGATAATTTATCCCCCGGAACCTTAACTTTTTCGCCAACAGTCAAACCTGAAAGCATGATCAGAACATTTCCATCAAGGTATTTAACACCGCTCACCGTGATTCCGCCAATATAATAATCCTTCGGACTGTTGTAATCCGTAACATTTCCGTCGCCAAGGCTTATCTGTGCATAAAGAGGGAGTGTAACAAGCAGGAAAAATGTAATTATCAACAGGTTGCGAAGTCTCATCAAGGATTATTTACGTAGTTTACCTTCAAATTCATTGATCTGCTCACTGGTAAGCCCAAATCTTCGTTCCCTTCCCTGAAAATCAAGAATGGCATTGTAAAAATCGTCTTTACCAAAGTCTGGCCAGAGTGTGCTGGTGAAATACAATTCAGCATAGGCAATTTGCCACAACAGGAAGTTGCTTATTCGATATTCTCCGCTGGTGCGTATCAGCAATTCAGGATCGGGGACGGTTGCAGTAGCAAGGAATGAAGTGAATACCGAAAGGTCGATCTGGTCGGGAGATAATTCCTTTGCTTCAACTTTCCGGGCAATCGACCGGACAGCTTCAACAAGTTCCCATCGTGCGCTGTAACTAAGTGCGAGAATTAACGTAAGGCCTGTATTATCCGCTGTTTCATCAATTGCCTTCATCAACTCACGATAGCTTTTAACAGGCAGTGACTTTAAATCACCAATGGCCTTAAGTCTGACATTATTTTTCATAAGGGTCTTCATCTCTTTGTTAAGAGAATTGACCAATATGCGCATCAGCGCATTGATTTCATATTTTGGCCGGTTCCAGTTCTCAGTTGAAAAGGCGTACAAGGTCAGATAACGAATTCCAATTTCTGCTGCAGCTTCCACCGTATTACGAACTGCATCCACTCCCCTTTCATGGCCAAGTGTGCGGATGAAGCCACGTTGCTTAGCCCAACGGCCATTTCCATCCATGATCACAGCGACGTGAACCGGTAGCTTTTTTTTATCAATTTGATCTTTGATTTCTTTCATAGGTAACACTCGAAGATCAATGGTTCAAATCCCGGCATTTTTTTGATCCCAAAAGTTTAAATTTGTATGTAACTGAAAGTCCGAAAAAAGCAAACCAATCCTTAGTTGAACTGTTCCCCCGCTGCATCCCGGGCTCATGGTTGAGTGTTGGGTCTGAAATAACACCTGCCTCATCACCAGGAGAAATCGAGTGCCCAGCCAGATAGTATGTCGTGCTAACATCATCAAGGTAATCATTGAATCCTTTGTGTATTTCCCAAAATGCCTGCATGCCAAGACGCTTTGCAAGGCTGACTTTGACTCCCAAACCGAATGGGATCGAAACACTTACAGAACCATAAGGAGCGCGCCCGTCGTATCCGATATTCTGCCCTTCGGTTCCCAAGGGCCGCAGTGAAACGCCATTTTGAACCGGGTCAAAAAAGAAAGCCGAAAGACCGGTGTAAATATACGGCGATATTGCGTTCATATGGCTGCCGGTAAAGAATGGCATGAAATTAAATTCCACAACGGCGGCGATGTCAGTCAGTTTGCTGGTAAATGATAATTCGTTTTCCGGGAGAAATGAACTTGAGGAGGAATTGCCTTTGATATTTCCCCTCAGGCCACTAAGTTTAACGGACCAGCGCGTATCAAGGTTGTATCTCACCAGCACTCCGTAGGCAACCTGTGTATACATAAAATGTTTCGCAGGATTAAGATCGCCAAGATAGTAACACCCGCCAGCAGTGATCCCAACATCCAAATCCTGAGACTTCAACGGATTGCCTATCAGCACAAAAAGGAATACCGTAACAAACAGTTTCCTCGTAATGGCATACAGGGTGGTAAGATATTCGATATGTGCTATTCCTTTCAACAACTTTAAATAACGGTCAGATCATGATTTTATTTGATGAATTGGCCCGATTTCGATATTATTTCCTAATTCCGGTTATCCAATCCCCAATTGAGCTTTTCACGAATGGTTTGAAAGAAGTTCTTGTCATTTAATCGCAGGAGATTGATCTTGAAGGGTGCTTTTTGAATGCACAATTCGACTGTATGATCAACTTTTTCGATCCGTGAGTCGAGGCTGACATGAAACTCAGAGTTCTTACCTTCCACACGAATCTTTATTTCGCAGTCATCTCTGATGATGATGGGCCTGACCGTGAGGTTATGGCTGGCTATCGGTGTTATTAAAAAATTTTCTGAATCCGGGGCAATGATAGGGCCGGTGCAGCTAAGCGAATAGGCTGTAGAACCGGTGGGCGTGGCCACAATAAGCCCATCAGCCCAATAAGCGTTCAGAAATTCACCGTTAATCCAGGTCTTGATTGTAAGCATCGACATGACATTGGGTTTATACACGGTCAGGTCATTTAAGGCAAAGTTGGTCGTCCCGAACAGGTTCTTCGGAGCTGCGAGTTTCAATAATGTACGGTTCTCCAGTTTGTAATGACCATTCTGAATTGCATTTATGGCAGGAATAATCAGTTCTTTTGAAATGCTTGATAAAAACCCGAGCCTGCCAAGATTAATGCCGGTGACCGGAATCCCCGAATTACCCACCAGGCTAACAGCATCCAGTATCGTTCCATCTCCGCCTATCGAGAATAAAAAGTCTGCCACCTTTTCTATCTCCGCCTGTTTTGTAAAAAGGGCAGGTTCACTTTTGAAATGAACTCTGTTTCCCAGGCTTTCAAAAAAAGGCTGATAAAGCAATGTAACTCCGTTAAGCTCATGCAAGGCGTCAATCATCTCCTGTATATAAGGCAGAACTTCGTCGGTTACATTTTTACCAAACAGGGCAACGTTCATGTCTTTACCATTTTTTTTACCGGCGTGCAAAGGTACTGGAAATTTTGATTACTGAAACGCAGCATTCTCATATGGGTGCACTAAAATGCAAATATATCCCGACCTCATGCATGCGGTTCAATCCAACGGCAATCCGGATCACAAAATCATAGTATGTGGTAAAATCCAGACCAAGTCCATACCCAATCAACAAGCTGTTTTTCAGTGTATTGCCATAATTAAGATTGCCGGATTCCTCCAGGTTATAATGATAAACATAACCCATGTCGATAAATGCATTAATATACAGGGCCAACGGTATGGTATTGAATTTTGACGTATTAATGAAACCGATTTTCTCAACACGATATGGCAGCAAGGCAAATTTCAGGTTATTTTTCAACAGTGCATAATGCTGTCCATCAACTACATAATATTCATAACTACGAACTAAATCCTTTCCGTAGCCAAGCCCGCGCTGCAGGTAATAAGGCTGGCTTTTCTCGAAACTCAACTTTCCAGTAAATCCGGAAGCCCAGTACCACCTGTTTAAAAGTTGACGGTATATCCTCAGGTTGGTCCGGAGGTAGCTATTGTGTGCTGTTTCATAAGGCACCGAATGATTCAATTCAACATCCACACAATAGCCCTTTAGCGGATAATATTGCACATCGCGATGATCGTTTCTGAAGATGTATCCGAAGCTGGCAAACTGCTGCACGTTGTTCTGCACGAGCACAAAGCCGGGAATATTGCTGACAGCGGAATCGAAATCATTCCAGGAATAGGCAAGCCGAAACGTATGGGTGGTGAAAAAATCCGGTCTGCAGGTTAACTCCGCAAATCCGGAAATCTGTTTTTTCAGCAAGGTTGCATTGTTCCTGATATAAGCAGGCTGATTATCTATGGTGTAAACGGGTAGTTCATGATTAAGCTCAATTGCTGCTCCAAAACCTACACCGAGGGTTTGCCTTTTATTGATGAAGGGGATTTTATAGGCAAAGCCATACTTCTGATTGAATCCGAAATGTGTCATGATCCTGAGCGTTTCATTCCTCCCCCTGGCATTAAAAAATGTAAAATCCACACCGTAAGTCAGGCGGGAAAAATCGCGGGTTTCCCACCAGACATTAAAATTCCGGTCAGAAATCTCTAAAAATGGGATCGGCCAGACATACCATCGTTCAACCAACGCGATCCGGATGTCAAGCAGCTCACTTCCGGCAACAAAAGAGGTATCGATGGTTACGAAATTAAAAAGCCGCGTATTGAAAACATTCTGCTGGCTAATTATCAGCATTTGTGAGAAATGAGCCAGTGACAATGTATCGTTTACCCTGAACTCCAGTTCGCGGAGAACAACCTCCTGTTTGGTGATGGCATTCCCAGAAAGGGTGATTTGATGAATGATGACAATTGTGTCTGGTAACCAACCGGGATCAGTTTGCCGGTTCTGGCCATTTGCAGTGGCAACGTGTAAACCCAAAATAAATTTGATACAACTGAAAATCAACACGATGATGATCCTGCAGGAAGCTTGGCAATTCATTGATCAGATGCTCAGGTAATTCATCAGGGCATCGAACCGATCCTGAAGGCCTTCACTATAGGAATCTTCTTTCGACCATGATGCGGTAACCTGGTAGTTTAACCTGAAAAAGGCCTGGAGCAGCGGGCCGATTTCTATCCGGTTTACCTTAATGGTAACCTCCAGTTTCGTTGAATCCGGGTTTGAAGTAACGAAGCAACTGAGGATTTTAGCATCATTTGATTCAACTATTTGCACAATTTCGGCCAGGCTATAATCCTTATCATTCATCTCCAGGACAATGACACCGCCGGAATCATGAATGCCAACGAGGTCTGACAGCGTATTGATAACCGTAGGAAGTAAGATCGCCCCCATGTACTTATTGCACTTGGTAACAACCGGCAACATCGTCAGATCTAAGGAAGATAACAAGTTAAGCACTTCATATACATGCTGTTCGCCTGTAACACTTACTTTTGCCGGCATATTCTTATACTGCCCGATTTCCAGCTCTGCGTCATCAACAGAGAGAATTTCTTTTTCTGAGATGATCCCAATATACTCAGTTCCATCAACCAATGGAAGGTGCGACAGGTGCATCTCTTCCATCTGGGATAAAGCATAAGTCCCCGTATCGGTGGGCTTTAAGGGAATGACATGACTGACGATCAATTGTTCAGCTATCATGGAGAATGCTTAAATATGAATTATAGCGTAAAATACTCACCGAGTTTGTTTCAATCCCTGATTTTACGGCACAATTGGGTTCGTGCGTGTGGGAGCAATTCTTGTATTGACAAAATGGCAATAACCGGTCCATTTCAGGAAAGCACCGGTGAACTTCAGCCTTGTCAAAGTCAATCAGACCAAACTCCTTTATTCCAGGCGTATCCACAATAAACCCATGATCGGCAAGTTCATACATCTCCGCAAAGGTAGTGGTATGCATGCCTTTTTGGTGCACCTCGGATAAAACACCGATGCGGGGATTCAGCGAAGGATCGATCGCCTTGATGAGTGCTGACTTTCCAGCTCCGGAATGGCCGGAAAAAAGACTTACCTTGCCTTCCAGGAGTTCCCTGATCTTGGCAACCCCATCACCTCGAAGAGCAGAGGTTTGATAACAACGATAGCCTGCATTTTCGTAAATGTTGATCAGTTCATCAAGTGCCTGCGACAATTCATGACCATACAAATCAATTTTATTGAAAATTATGCTGGCAGGAATGTAGTAAGCTGCAGCTGTAACAAGAAACCGGTCAATGAATCCGTTTGAAGTGCGGGGATGTGCAAGGGTAACAATTAAATAGGCATGATCGAGATTGGCCGCGATGATATGGGAAACCTTTGAGAGCTTGGTTGCTTTCCTGATGATATAATTGTCGCGCTTGCAAATATGGGTAATCATTCCGTGGCTGTCACCAGGGGTCAGTTCCACCTGTACATGGTCGCCGATGGCAACGGGGTTGGTGTGCTTGATATCCTGCAGGCGGAATTGTCCCTTCAACTTGCATTCAAGCCTGTTTCCGTTTGGCAAACGAACGATGATCCAGCTACCGGTTGATTTAACGACGATTCCTTCCAACTGACAAATCAATTAGTGAATTAGTGCCTGTAAAAGTATAAAATAAATTACACTGTCATATCAGTGAATAGATCTTCCCCGGCAAACATCTGACGACACCTTCAAATTCAAGATTGAGTAACGCGGCTGATGCTTTGCTCATCGGAGTCTCAGTTCGTATGCAGACTTCATCAATGGTCAATGCCCCGCATTCGTGCAGGAGGTTTACAAGTTTTTCTTCCTCAGGGGTCATCTCAATGAAGATTTTACGCTGCAGGGCCTTTACCTCGCCGGTCCTCTCCTTCCACCCCATGAGGTATTCAATGTCATCGGCTTTTTGGACCAATGCGGCACGATTTGTCCTGATCAGATAGTTGGTGCCATCCGAGAAAAGGTCGGTCACCCTCCCCGGAACGGCAAAAACATCCCTGTTGTATGAATTGGCAATATCGGCTGTTATCAGGGCCCCGCCTTTCCGCCCGGCCTCCACAACTATGATTGCATCGCACAATCCGGCAATGATCCTGTTCCTTTTTGGAAAATTGGAACGGTCAGGCTTGGTCCTGCTGAGAAATTCGCTCACCAACCCGCCCTGCGTAAGCATTTTTTCGGCCAAGGGCCTGTGAAGCCATGGGTAAACAGTGTCGAGCCCGTGGCCAAGCACCCCGACAGTATCCAATCCAAGATCGAGTGAAAAACGATGTGCACAACTATCGATACCATAGGCAAGACCGCTTACAATAAGCACCTGCTGCCTGACGAGCCCTTTTACCAGTTCATGTGTAACGCTCCTTCCATAATCGGTTGCCTTCCGTGTGCCTACAATACCGACCACCCTGGTTGAATTAAGATCAGCCGTGCCTTTATAATAGAGTAAAAGAGGGCTGTCCAGGCAATTTTTTAAACGATGCGGATACCCTTTGTCCTGAAAAAACAGGGGCGTTATCCGATATCGTTCAATAAAAACCACCTCCTTTTCTGCGCGAAGCAGGATGTCACTTTTCCCTACAGCCTGGGCCAGGAGTTCACCAATCCTGGGCATTTTTTTCAGGTGGCGGTGAGGCTCCATGAACACAGCCTCGGCGCTACCGCAGAGTGAAACAAGTTTTCGGCCCAATACATCACCTACCCCGGGGATCAGCGTCAACCCGATCTGGTATAACAATTTATCTGCAGGAATACCCATTGATGTTTATTTTTCCGTTCGTCAATGAATGCTACCAAGAGCATCGTTCTGCTTAATCGGTTTCGTTCATAAAAGTTGACACAGTGTGAATAACTTTTTTTGACAGGGCTACGATTTTAGAATAAATTTGATCTAAATAAGTTTGAATTGGTATGGCACACACAAGAATAGCGCTTGTTTGCCCCTTGGACTGGGGTATCGGTCATGCAACCCGCTGTGTACCGGTCATTTCAAAACTTGAAGAACTGGGATTTGAGATCATTGTGGCAGCCAGCGGACGGCCGCTTGAATTCATCAGGAATGAATATCCAGCCATTCAGACGATCGAATTTCCAGGAGCCCATATCCATTACCCGAATAACAGCCGGATGGTCCTGAAGATTTTCAGCCTGTTACCCCGGCTGCTCCGGAGTATCTGGAAAGAACACCAGGATTTGAAGCGGATTGCCATCCAATCGGGAGCATCGCTGATCATCTCAGACAACCGATACGGATGCTGGCATCACACAATCCCTTCGGTATTCATCACCCACCAGCTTAATATCCAGGTTCCGCGGACAGTTAAATTTCTTCAAGGCCTTCTCAACAAGATCAATTATCGGTTTATTGGCAGGTATGATGCATGCTGGATCCCTGATTTTGAGCCTCACCGGGGCCTAGCCGGCGCCTTATCACACCCGCATAAACTACCTTTAAACGCCTGTTATATCGGCAGCCTTTCGCGCTTTGCGGGGCCCATCGAGCCCTATGCAGATTCATTAAATCATGATTTCGACATTGTGATCATGCTGTCGGGACCGGAACCTCAGCGAACCATTCTCGAAGAAAAAATTCTCAGGCAACTGGTAAGCATCAACCTGCAGGTTGCCATGGTACGTGGCATGCCGGAATCAGATGAAGCATATGTACTTGACAACCGGATTCATGTCTTTGCTCATCTTCATACGAAAAGGCTGCGTGAACTTATCCGCAGATCGGCCCTGGTGATATGCCGATCGGGCTATTCCAGCATAATGGATGTTGTGACCATGGGGAAAAGTGCCATTTTCATTCCAACACCCGGTCAGCCTGAACAGGAATACCTTGCCCGGTACCTGATGGAAAAGAAAATCTATTTTTCAATGGGGCAGCATGATTTTGACCTGCTTTATGCTGTGGAAATGTCGAAAAACTATCCCGGGATGGTGATCCGGAATGACTACAAAATACTGGAGGAGCGGATTAGAGCTATGATGTGATCCCGGTGTTCCTCTTTCCCGACAAGTAAACGAAGATAATGCCGGCAATGACAAAGGGGATGGATAACAGCTGCCCCATGTTCAGAGACATGCCATGTTCAAATCCAACCTGGACCTCTTTGATAAATTCAATCATGAAGCGCATGCCGAAAACCAGGATCATAAACAGGCCAAAAATGAGCCCCGGTGCCGGCTTGCCGTCTTTCCTGTAATACAACCACCACAAAAGAAAAAAAATCGCCAGGTATGACAGGCCTTCATAGATTTGGGTGGGATGCCGTGGCACCAATGCATCGGATGGCGTGGCAGACCTCAGGAACATGAATCCCCAGGGAAGTGAAGTTGCCTGACCATATATCTCAGAATTCATCAGGTTGCCCATGCGAATCAGAAAGCCGGCGAGAGCAACAACAATTACGATCCGGTCCATGACCCAGAGAAAAGGTTTTTTTCGGACGCAGGAGAATATGAGAATCGAAGCGATGATCCCGATCCCGGCACCATGGCTTGCCAATCCGCCTTCCCAAACCTTGAGTATCTTAACCGGGTGTGCCAGGTACCACTCAGGCTCATAAAAAAAAACATGCCCGAGCCTTGCCCCTATGATAGTTCCGAGTATCATATACGTTGTAAGTTCATCGAGCAATTTAACCGGAACATTCTCCTTGCTGAAGAATTTCAGCATGATGAGGTAGCCAAAGAAGAAAGACAGTGCGAATAACAAGCCATACCACCTGACAGCATAGCCACCAAATTCGAAAATTTCCGGGCTGGGATTCCAAACGACTGACAATATAAACATGGTTCTGATTTACAAGTTATGACACAACTCCTTTCACTGCTCCCTCATTACTGGAACGACTTGATTTTCATATTGAATATCCCATCGATCTTCGCTGCAAGTTCTGGCTGTTTGTTCTCAGAAGCCATGGTCGACATGCGCTTGATGATGCCCAGCGATGTTTGCACATCCTGTTCAAAGTACTGAGTATTTACAGGAGCAAAGGAGTAATAGTAATCCAGGTTCTGACTATATATCTCGGCAACACGCAGAACAAGTTTGTTTGCCTTATCCGTAGCACCCGCTTTATAATAGATTTCAGCAAAGGGAAGCATGTACATATCAAACGGCACTTTTGAATCAGGAAAATACTTGATATAGATGTCAAGCATTTCGATTGCCTCTTTGTTTTTGCCCTGCTCCTGCAACGATTGGGCAACACGCATGAAATTGGTTTTCGGTCTTACTGAATTGTTGAGGCTCTCAGGATCTACATATACATGCGGATCATTGAGGTTTCCCCATGCGCATTTATTTTTGAGGATATCGTATGAAGTGAGCGCATCAACGCCGCCCATTCCCTGAATATAATCAGCGTTATCGGCTTTGACCGGCATAAATTTATAAACCCAGCCCTGCACAAGGCAGAAGGAGTCGATCGCGACGCAATGGTTTACACTTGAAGGCGCTGCAAAATAGATCGGTCGCTCCCATTTGTTGGAAGCGAGGAGGTCGAGGAGCATCAGGTCATTTTTGTACAACTGGTTTGACCGGATGGTCCAGCAGATCGAATCGACCATCTTTCCATGCAGATGTTTCGGAACGATCCCATATTTGACACATGCTGCTGAATCGACGGTAATTTTCACCTTTTTTGAGGGGAAGAATTTCATCTTATCGCCATTCTGCAATGTCAGGAATGATTGCGGGTTGTCGCTTTTGATAAAGTCGATCATCTCTTTCAATTCAACATACCCCTCGAGCCCGATATCATAGAACGGAAGGATATCATTGGTTCCCTGCCTGTACTGCTCCTGGCTCAGGGTAAGTGGAATGGGATCGGATTCATATGCTTTTTTATACAACTGGTTGATGTACCAGGGGCCGGAGGCCAGCATGAGGTTAACCACCCGTACATTGGTGCCAATTCCTTCAACCTCCTGATCGTACCACAAAGGGAAGGTGTCGTTATCACCATTGGTGAACAGGATACCCTGGGGATCGCAGGAATTCAGGTAGTTGGCTGCAAAGTCACGGCAGGCATACTTTCCCGAGCGATCGTGATCATCCCAGTTTTCTTTCGCCATGATGCCAGGCACGAGCAGCAGGCATAGTCCGAAAACAATCGCCAGCGAGATATTTTCCGACAGTTTCTTTTTCAGAAAATTGACCAGCGGGATGATGCCCAGGCCGATCCAGATGGCGAATGCGTAGAAAGAGGCGGCATAGGCATAATCCCGTTCGCGCGGCTCATATGGCTGCTGATTCAGGTATACCAGGATGGCCAGGCCGGTCATGAGGAACAACAGCCCGATGATGGTGGCACTTTTATAGTCCCTGCCCACGTGAAAGAAAAAACCTATGAGCCCAAGGATCAATGGCAGAAAATAGTATTTGTTGGTCGCCCGGTTTTTCTTGCTGTCCGGCAGATCAGTCATATTATTTCCAAGTCTCGCCTTATCGAGAAAAGGGATCCCGCTGATCCAGTTCCCGTCTTCAAGGCTTCCGAATCCCTGGACATCATTCTGGCGTCCGGCAAAATTCCACATGAAATACCGGATGTACATGTGGCCGATCTGGTAGCTGAAAAAATATTTAAGGTTTTCAGCGAAGGTCGGGCGGTTCAGTGTCTGAGGTTTGCCATCCTGGGAGGTAACCTCGATGGGCACTCCCTCCCCGGCCCATTTGCGGTAAAACTCGGCCGAACCTCTCCGCTGGTTGCTCCACATACGCGGGAAAATTGTGGTGAACTGTGGATCCCACACCGGCACTGTACCCTTACGTTCATCAATGATGATGTATTTACCGCTTTTCACATCTTTCTGGTACAAGGGCTTTCCATCGGCATAATCCACAATCGGGGCATTGTAATATTGCCCGTATGCAATCGGAAAATCGCCGTATTGCTCACGGTTCAGGTAGGACAACAGGCTGACTGCTTCCTGCGGGGCATTTTCATTGATGGGCGGATCAGCATTGGCGCGGATTACCAGCATGATAAAGGAGGAATAGCCGATGAGGATGAATGCGAAAGCCAGAACAATGGTATTCAGCTCTGTTTTCCCCTTTTTCCGGGTATAATGCAATCCCCAGACAATCAATCCGATCAGGAGGGCAAAATAGAAAATGGTGCCTGTGTTGAATGGCAATCCGAACCCATTGACAAACAGCAGTTCGAATTTTCCGGATAACTGGACCATTCCGGGAATGATCAGGAACATCACAAAGGCAAGGATCAGGATCGACAGGATAAACGTGAGAAACATGCCCGTTTTGGTGGGTTTCGGGTATTTTTTATAGTAGTAAACCATGCAGGTGGCAGGAATGACCAGCAGGTTAAGCAAATGAACACCAATAGCGAGCCCCATCAGGAAAGCAATCAGCACCAGCCAGCGGTAGGAATGCTTTTCATCTGCAACATCTTCCCATTTCAGAATGGCCCAAAAGGAGATGGCCGTGAACGCCGACGACATGGCATACACTTCGCCCTCAACTGCCGAAAACCAGAAGGTATCGCTGAAAGTATAGGCCATGGCCCCAACGAAAGCGGAAGCAAATACTGTGAACATCTGGCCGGTTGTCATCTCTCCCTTGGGCGCAATAATTTTTTTAGCAAAGAGCACGATGCTCCAGAAAAGGAATAAAATTGTAAAGCCGCTTGACAGTCCCGACATCATATTCACCATCATGGCAACCTTGGAGGTGTCGCCAAAGGCAAAGAGTGAAAAAAACCGGCCAAGCATCTGAAACAGGGGGGCTCCCGGCGGATGGCCAACCTGCAGTTTGAAGGCAGTGGCTATGTATTCTCCGCAATCCCACCAACTTGCTGTCGGCTCAATGGTAAGCAGGTAAACTGTCGATGCAATTAAAAATGTGACCCAACCGAAAATGTTGTTCAGTTTCTGGAAATTCTTCATAGAAAAACGTTTATCTGGAATGACGCCGCGAAAGTACAAATTTACCCGCAAACGGCGGACAGTAATTTTTTTCACTTCATGTGGAAAGCAAAAACAAAATATTTTCTACCTTTGCACCCGAATTCGCAATTCGTAATTCGTAATTCGTATTTCGTATTTCGTATTTTGAATTGACCCATGGTGTAAAGGTAGCACGAGTGATTTTGGTTCACTCGGTCTAGGTTCGAATCCTGGTGGGTCAACAAAACCAAATGCATAGTGTAAAGTGCAAAGCGCAAATGAACTTGCACTTTGCACTTTTCGTTTTACACTTTACACGTACATTTTTACATCTGTCTGAACCCCCTGGAGCGAATAAAGACTCGCTTATTCATTTTATTGACGGTAATTTGTACCTGAGACTTATCTGCAAGGGGTGCGATCGGGTTTCATTATCAGAAAGCAGCCGATAAATTTCTCAAGGTTTTTCATATATTTGCCAATGTCAGACAAACCAGACCGGCTTATGGTCACCCCTTCAATGCGAAGATTATTTCTGTGGATCATATGTGTGTTGGTCATCCTGCAACTTTACGGGGAAAACAATGTTCAGACCGACAGTCTGATCCAGTGCCTCCGGCTCACAAATGACTTCAGAACCAAGGCAAGGCTACTCCTCAGGATCTCAATGGCCGTCGAATTGAGTGACCCCGAAAAAGCGCTTAAATATGCGCAGCAGGCCCGGCAGATAGCACAAATTTCCGATTTTGACAGTGCTGAGATCAAGGCCATGATTCTGATGGGGGCAAATTATTGCAGATTAAGTTTACTGAAGGAGGCCATTCTGACCGGTGAACTGATCGTGGAAAAAGCCTCGAGGAACAACATGTCTATGGAAATTGCCGACGGAAGAGGCATCATGGCAGTAGCCTACGCCCAAATCGGTGATTTTGACAACAGTTCAAGGCTCTATTTCGAAAATCTCAAACTGTATGAAAAAATCAATGAGAAGAGGCTCCTGGGCAGGACCATGGGAAACATCGGCGCTGATTTTCTGGAACAGAAGAGTTATATAAAGGCCCTGGAATACACCCGTAAAGCGCTTCGCATCGGGCTGGAAATACAATACCCGACCCTGGTCACCGACCAGTACAACAATCTTGCTGCTATTTACCAATTGGGTTTCAACGATTTACGCAAAGCCCTGAACAATTATACGGAGTCGCTCATGGTGGCGGAGAAAATCGAGGATTACCAGCAGCAGGGCGGTATCATGCTCAATATCGGCCGTATTTATATGGACAAAAAAAAATATGATTCCGCATATTTCTATTTTAACCGCGCTTTAGCCATTTTTAAAAAACTGAATATCCCGGTCTTGATAGCCGACAGCTACACGGCGCTCGGTAATTACCACTTTCAGAAAAGCGAATATCTCCTGGCAATGAATTTTGCCAGGTCAGGACTGGAGATTGGAAATCAGTACGGCATTCTGAGGATCATTTTCGATGCATCCAGTTTGCTGCATCAGATATGCCTGCTCGAACATGATACAACCGGTGCCTACCAGTACCTGGTTTTAAAGACCCAGGCCAATGACAGCCTGTACGCGCTTCAAAACAAAAAGGAACTTTTTAAAGTGGAGTTTCAGTATAACCAGGATAAAATAGCAAAGGAGCAAAAAATCAGTCAGTTAAGGTCTTATTTTATCTTTGGTTTTATCATTCTCGGCCTTTTGTCCGGATTACTGATCGCAATTCTTTACAATTCCCGGCAAAAGATCAAGATCAAAAATGCAGTTCTGAAAAAGGAAAAAGCTGAAGCCGACCTGATGTTCAAAAACAAGGAGTTAAGCATTAACCTGATGTCGCTACTGAAAAAAAATGACTTGATTACCGAGGTGAGCCAGCAACTTGCCAAAATCGAAAAGGCTCCCGCCAGGGCCAATCTGAAAGAGGCGGTCATGAAACTCAACCAGGAAATTAAAATGAATTCCGATGACAGGCTCTGGCAGGAATTCTCCACCCGGTTCAAGGAGACCAACCGTGAGTTTTATGACAAACTACTGAAAAAGTACCCCGATCTCACCCAAAGTGAATCAAAACTGTGTGCTTACCTACGGTTAAATATGTCAACCAAAGAGATCTCTGACCTTACCGGGCAGCGGCCCGAAACCCTTGAAAAAGCGCGTTACCGCCTGCGAAAAAAGTTCGGACTGAACAATTCCGAAGGCAACCTGGTCACTTTTCTGTCGCAAATCTGATCAACAGCATCCTTATTGTCCTCGTCTTTCATCGCACAATTTAAGAAAATCTGAAAGACGGGTATTATTCATGTTTATGTTCACTGGTGAAAACTAATTACTTAGCCTGAATTGTCCAGTTTAAGTCCAGTTTGTTTGATTGCATAACGCAGTTTTTGTCCAGTGGTTTTATTTGGATTCTGCCCTGTCACGTGGTGATATTTGCACAAACAATCAAAACAAAATGCCACAGAAAGAAAAGCAGTGTTCAGATAAAGGAACTGAAACAGATAAACCCGGTAAAGACCCTTTCCTTGAACGTCGTAAAGTGCAGAGCCTGGTTATAAAAAAACTGCTTGCAGAAATAGACCCGTCCGTTGTTCCTGAGGTGCATGACCTTAAGGCAGGGGACCATAAAGATAAAAAGAAATCAAAAGAAACTCGAATTTAACCAATCTTAAAACTGTGTATTATGAAAAATCGTTTTACTTTTTTATTGAGTTTTTTACTCCTGGCGCTCGTCAGGCAGGGTTTGTGCCAAACCTGGGAAGCCACAGGCCCCCAGGGTGCCAACATTGTCAGCGTTCAATCCACTCCAACTGCTTTGTTCGCGGCAGGATTTACGGTAAGTAATGTCAGTGGCATCTGGAAATCGGTCAATGATGGAATCACC
>JBBQUQ010000025.1:0-37644 GCA_038212325.1 Bacteroidales bacterium | reverse complement strand
GCCAAAGGCCGGGCAAAGAAGCGAATGAAGCTCCTCGCGGGTGATTTCCGTGCGGTGACCTTTCATCCCGCCAGTCTCGATCACGATGAGCGGACTGTAATCACCCGGATATTTATTGGCAAAATCGACCAGCGCATAGGTAAGCCCGATCAGCACGACCTTTTTATTTTGTGCACGGCGCTGCCTTAAACGAGCGCTGAGTCCGGAATGGCTGGCAAGAAAAAAACCATTCTCAGGGCTGCTGCTCAGATCCATCAGCTTTTGGATCATGTAAACGAGTGATGAATCGGGGGCCTGTTCGGGTGTAGGTGTGAGGGCCAGGAACTGAACATGCTGGGGGTCGCCGTAATGCAAGGCAAATCCCCTGGTAAAGGAGCGTCGGTAAACGCCAAGATCGGACACCAGGTGACGGCTACGAACCATCCCGGTCGTGCCGCTGCTGCGAAAAACCGCCTGGGGAGGGGCATTGCCGCATACCACATCACGCGTTTTGAAAAATTCGATCGGAAGGAAAGGAATCTCCTCCAGGTGCCTTACAGCCTCAACCTGCACCTTGCGGGCATCGACGAACTCGCGGTATACGGCGTTCTGACCGTACTGGTACCGGAACAGCTCCAGTGCATTTGAGACAAACTCACGCTCCGATGATATTTCAAATACTTTTTCTCTCGATTCCATAAAACCAGTTTACCCGTTTACCTTTTCTCCCTTTACTTTTTTTTGTAATTTTACGCCCCGCAAAGGTACTGAATTAAGGTCGATCCCATCATGATGTTTTATCGCAGCCTCCAAGGTTTTCGCAAGTGGTTACCCGCAGCAGGTGTCGTGGTGCTTCTGCTGTCGTCCTGCATGAAAAAGGAGGTCTATCCCGATATTCCTGAAATTACCTATGAGGGATTCAGCCTGCAGTTCGATTCTGGCCTTTATGCCAGACGGGGGTTTCTGACCATCTCGTTTAAGGACGGGGACGGAGATATCGGGCTATATTCCAATCAAACAAATCCTCCTTACGATACCGGCAGCATCTATTATTACAATTACATCATTGACTATTACGAAAAGCAAAACGGCAAATTCGTAAAAATCGATCTTAACCCGACGTATAATGCCCGCATTCCCTACCTTACGCCCAACAATGCCAATAAAGCCATCAAGGGAATCATTGTGGACACGCTGGTATTAAACCCTATCCCCGTTTTTGATACCGTGAAATTTAAATTCTACATTTACGACCGGGCCTTGCACCAAAGCAATGTGGATTCCACCCCACCCATCATTCTGAAGAGGCGCTAAGGGTCAGATGGAACGAATTTACGCCGACCGGAAATACATCATCATCGGGTTTTTCCTGCTGATCAGCCTTTTTTACCTGGCGCGTCTCTTTTATGTGCAGATCCTGGTGGATAAATACATCCTTTCAGCCAACAACAACGTACTTCGATATGTGACCCAATACCCGGCCCGCGGACTGGTTTTCGACCGCAATGGCAAACTGCTTGTTTACAATGAGGCGGCTTACGATCTGATGGTTATTCCGCGCCAGGTGAAAAATCCGGATACCATGGCGCTTTGCCGCCTGATCGGCATTGACAAGGCGGAATTCATCAGCAGGCTGCAGAAAGCCCGGAAATATTCACCGTATCGTCCCTCCATTTTTGAAGCTCAGATCACCCGCGACAGTTATGGGTTCCTCGAAGAGAAACTCTTTCTTTTCCCCGGATTTTATGTTCAGTCGCGCACCCTGCGAAAGTACACCTACCCGGTTGCGGCGCATACTTTCGGATACATCGGGGAGGCCAGTCCCGAGGTGATCGAAAAAAATTCCTATTACCGGCCGGGAGACTATATTGGCATCAACGGCATCGAAAAATCATACGAGGAGATCCTCAGGGGCCGGAAAGGAATGAAGATCAGGGTGTTCGATGTACTTAACCGCGACAAGGGAAGTTTCAGGGAGGGCAGGTACGACACCACCTCGGTGGCGGGCACTGACCTCTATTCGTCGCTGGACGCTGACTTACAGGAATACGGCGAGCTGCTTATGACGAACAAGAAAGGCAGCATCGTGGCCATTGAACCGCAAACCGGCGAGATCCTGTGCATGGTTACCAGCCCGTCGTACGATCCCAACCTGCTGGCAGGCAACATACGGAAAAAGAACTACACAAAACTGTTGCAGGACACCATCTATGTGCCGCTGTTCAACCGCGCCCTGATGGCCATGTACCCGCCCGGGTCAACTTTCAAACTGGTGGATGCACTGGTTGGCCAACAGGAGGGTGTGCTTACCCCCGGTACAATCTATGGCTGCCCGGGAGGATTTCCGCTTGGAAACGGGAAACAGGTTGGCTGTCATGCGCATCCTTCGCCCCTCAACCTGATGGGCGCGATCCAGATATCATGCAACAGTTATTTCTGCAGGGTTTTCAAGGCGATCATCGACAACAAGTCTTACCTGAACACCCGCCAGGCATATGAGAGCTGGCGCAAGGAGGTGATGAGTTTTGGTTTCGGGAAAAAACTTGGAATCGACATCCCCGGCGAGCTCAACGGGAATATCCCCACGCCTGCCTATTATGACCGTTATCACGGAGTAAACCGCTGGCGGTCGATGACCATCATCTCCCTGGGCATCGGACAGGGAGAAATCGGGATTACGCCCATTCAACTGGCCAACCAGGCAGCGCTCATCTCAAACCGCGGATGGTTTTACACCCCGCATGTGATCAGGGCAATCGGCCGTAAAGACAGCCTGAATGCGGCATACTCCGTTAAACACAGAACTTTGGTCGATCAGAAGTATTTTGATGTCGTGATTGAGGGGATGGCGAATGTGATTACCGGAGGTACCGGCACAATCGCCAAAATCGACAGCATTACGATGGGCGGGAAGACCGGCACGGCGCAAAACCCTCATGGGAATAACCATTCAATTTTCATCGCCTTTGCCCCGGTGCAAAACACGAAGATTGCCATCTCGGTAGTGGTTGAAAATGCAGGGTATGGCGCTGCCTGGGCCGCCCCGATCGCCAGCCTGATGATTGAAAAATACCTGAACCGAACGGTCAGGCGCAAGGAGCTTGAGGAGCGCATGATCAGCGGGAACCTTATAAACGGAAAGCAACCTGAAAGTGAGAGAGAACAAGGGAATATTTTACCGGATTGACTGGGTGGTGGCAGGGATCTACCTTGCGCTGGTCTTCATTGGCTGGCTGAACATCTATGCGGCCGTTTACAACGAATCGCATAACCACATCGTGGACCTGACACAGAAGTACGGCAAGCAGATGATTTTTATCATTGCTGCCTTGTTGCTGGCCATGGGGATCCTGATCATCGATCCCAAGTTTTTCTCACAGTTTGCCTGGTTTATTTATGGTTTTTTTCTGCTGCTGCTGGTGATTGTGATCTTTTCGGGCCGGGAAGTAGCCGGTTCAAAGGGCTGGTTTGCCATCGGCGGATTCGGTATCCAGCCCGCTGAATTCGCCAAGATGGCCACGGTACTGGCGCTTGCCAAATACCTGGGAACCCTGGATGTGAGCATTGTCAGGTTCCGCAGCCTGGTGATTGCCTCAGCGATTATTCTGGTACCCGCCGTGATCGTGTTGCTGCAGCATGACACCGGTTCGGCCATCGTATTCCTGGCATTGGTGATCGTACTTTACCGGGCAGGACTAACAGGGTTTATCCCGCTGGCTTTCATTGTGCTGCCCGTGCTTGGCATCCTGGCGCTGCTGCTGCCAAAAATCATATTGGTGGCCGCGCTGCTCGCAACTGCAGGCGGTTTTTATTTCTTCAGCAACCGTAGACTCCGCTCGATCCTGGTGATTGCTGCGGTATTTATAGCCTCCGTCGGATTTGTATTTTCGGTGGATTACAGTGTGAACAACATCCTTGAGCCGCATCAGCGTAACAGGATCCATGTTTTGCTCGGACAGGACACCGATTTGAAGGGAGCCGGGTACAACGTAAACCAATCACTCATCGCCATTGGATCGGGCAGGTTTTTCGGGAAGGGTTATTTACAAGGTACGCAAACCAAATACAACTTCGTGCCGGAACAGAGCACCGACTTTATCTTTTGCACGGTGGGCGAAGAATGGGGGTTCCTCGGATCTGCTGTATTGCTGATGCTCTACCTCAGCCTTTTCATCCGCATCATCCTGATGGCTGAACGACAGCGGTCGAGGTTCAGCCGGTTTTACGGCTATGGCCTGGCCTCGATCCTCTTCTTTCACTTTGCCATCAACATCGGGATGACGCTCGGGCTCATGCCGGTCATCGGAATTCCGCTGCCCTACGTAAGTTACGGAGGATCCTCGCTATGGGCCTTTACTATTTTATTGTTTATCTTTATCCGCCAGGACTCCTACCGCTATGACCTGGTGTGAGCGTTTCTCATGAAGAAAAAAACAGCATTTCCGGTCCGGACCATCCAGGTCAAAAACATGGTCTGCAGTTGCTGTGTTCACCTTCTGCGCAAAGAGCTGTCCATCGACGGCGTTGAAATTCATGATATCAGGCTGGGAGTGCTCATCCTGTCTGTTAATCCGAAGAAGGTGACCTGGAAAAGAATCGAAACCATGCTCGAAGGTTTTGGCTTTGAGATAATCAGGGATAAGGAGAAGATCCTCCTGGAACAAATCAAACAGGCAGTGATCGAACTGGTGCACAACTCAACATACAATGCCATGGTGCGCAATTCCGATTATCTGGTCGAGCGGTTCGGGATGTCGTATCCTTATATTTCATCACTGTTTTCAAAGCATGAAACCATTACCCTTGAGCGGTTCACCATCCTTCATAAAATTGAAAAGGTCAAAGAGCTCATCGAATACGGGGAACTCACCCTGAGCGAAATTGCATACATGATGGGTTACAGCAGCGTTCAATACCTATCAACCCAGTTCAAAACCGTGACCGGCGTTTCGGTGACGGAGTATAGGGTGACACCGGATAACAGGCGTTCGGGGCTCGACAGAATATCCGGATATTAGTTGTTACCGCCAAGGGCAAAAAAAGAACCGATAGCGCTGGTTTCTTGCCGGCTCACCCGCACTGCCAAACAAAATAATCCAAAAGAGCCCTGTGCCTGAGTTGAACAAAATTTCATACATCTTTTACAAAATTTCATAACATCCGTTGTCGACACCCAACGTATTATTGCAACCTGGAAACCTGTTTATCCCGGAAGGAGAAAACCCGAATAAGGGTAGCCCCGGGTCCAGGTGTACAACCAACAACCGATAACAATACAGATGAAACTAAGAAAAAACGTAGCAGTAAGCGAAGCCGGGCTCCTCTTCAACCCGGTAACCGGCGAATCCTTTTCAGTGAATCCCATTGGGGTTGAGATCCTCAACCTCATCAGGGACGAGAAAAGTCCTGACCAGATCAGTGATGCCATCCTCGGCACCTATTCAACCGACAAAGCCACCTTTGAGAAAGACTACCACGACTTTATCGGACTTCTCGAACATCATAACCTTGTCGAAAGTCATGAAGAAACGAAAGCTTAACATCGCCGTTACGGGGCTCAACGCCATCGACTCGCCGGGTCCCGGTGTTTCGGTGATCAGGGCGCTGCGAGAGGCTGCATCGTTCGATGTGCGCATCATCGGGCTTTCGTATGAGTCGCTCGAGCCCGGCATTTACATGCACAACCTCATCGACCGCACCTACTCGATCCCTTACCCGGCCGCCGGGATCGACACCCTTCTGGCCCGCCTGGAGTATATCCACGGGAAGGAACAGCTGGACGTAATCATCCCGAACTTCGATGCCGAGCTTTACCCGTTCATCAAGTTAGAGCCGAAACTTAAAACCATGGGCATTCACATGTTCCTGCCCACCCTGCACCAGTTCGAAGAGCGGAACAAAGTAAATCTGAACGAATTCGGAAAAAAATACAACATCAGTGTTCCACGAAGCAACGTAATTTACGACCTGAATACAGTGCACAGCCTTCCTTCTGAATTTTCTTTCCCGATTGTCGTGAAGGGAAAATTTTATGATGCATCCATTGCTTACAGCATCGAGCAGGTGAAGAGCTACTTCAATAAGATCAGTGCCAAATGGGGACTTCCGATCATCATCCAGGAATTTATCCATGGCACGGAATTCAACGTGACCGGTCTTGGCGACGGAAAAGGCAACACCATCGCAGCAGTGCCCATGCGCAAACAATACATCACTGATAAGGGCAAGGCCTGGGGCGGCATTTCCATCTCGGATGAGAAAATGCTCGGCATGACCAGAAAATTCCTCAAAAACACCAAATGGCGCGGCGGCTTTGAGCTTGAGCTGATGAAAAACAAAGATGGCGAACTATTCCTGCTGGAGATAAACCCTCGGCTGCCGGCGTGGATCTACCTCGCTGTTGGCGTGGGACAGAACATTCCTGAAGCACTGGTCAACCTGGCAATGGGAGAAAGCGTAACCCCATTTGCCACCTATGATGTGGGGAAGATGTTCATCCGCTATGCCTGGGATATGATTGTTGACCGGGAGGAGTTTGAGCAGATCAGCATGTATGGAGAGCTTTAAAATGGTGAAATGGTGAAATGGTGAAACAGAGAAAATTTTTAAACTGACAACATGAGTAAATTAAGATATGAGCGGCCGGTGATTAAGAAACTTGAAACCGGCATGCCAAATAAATTCGGAACACGAACGGAATATGAGCCAATGACCCACATCGACGGGGTGGCGGTAAGCGACCTGGTGAAGGAGTATGGTTCCCCCTTGTTTGTGCTCTCGGAGAAGACCATCCGCAGCACCATCAAAAAAGCCCGGAAAGCCTTTGAAACGCGCTATCCCAAGGTCCAGTTTGCCTGGTCGTACAAGACCAATTATCTCAATGCGATCTGCAGCATTTTTCACCAGGAGGGATCATGGGCAGAGGTGGTATCGGGTTTTGAATACGACAAGGCCATTGAACTTGGCATTGACGGCCGGAAAATCATTTTCAACGGTCCGGACAAAAGCGAACACGACCTGACAAAAGCGATCAACAACGATTCGCTGATCCATATCGATCACCTCGACGAGTTGTACTCCATTACCGAGTTGGCTGAGAAAATGAACAAGCGTCCAAGAGTAGCCATCCGCGTAAATATGGATACCGGTATATATCCAATGTGGGACAGGTTCGGATTCAACTATGAAAACGGGCAGGCCTGGGATGCCCTGAACAAGATCATGCACTCGGGGAAAATGGAACTCGTCGGACTACACTGCCACATAGGCACTTTTATGCTTTCGCCATTTGCCTACGGCATTGCGGCTGCAAAACTGGCAGAGCTGGCACTTGCAGTGGAGCAAAAATTCAAACATGAGATAAAATACATCGACCTGGGCGGCGGTTTTGCCTCGAAGAACACCCTGAAAGGAGCTTACCTTCCGGGCAGCGACACCAATCCCTCATTCGACGACTTCGCCGAAGCCATCTCAACGGCCCTGATCAATAGCAATTTCAAACAAGACAAGTTGCCGCTGCTCATTCTTGAAACGGGGCGTGCCCTTGTAGATGAAGCCGGCTACCTGGTTGGATCGGTTATTTCGAACAAGCGCTCCAGCACCGGCCGCCGGAATACCATTATCGACGTGGGGGTAAATATTCTCTTCACCTCCTTCTGGTATGACCACAAGATCACCCCGGCGCAATCGTTTACACACTATTCAGAGGACACCTGCCTGTATGGCCCGCTGTGCATGAATATCGATGTTATCCGCGAAAGCACCAACCTGCCGCTGTTAAACAAGGGAGATCATATCGTGATCCACAATGTCGGCGCATACAATATGACCCAGTGGATGCAGTTTATAACCTTACGGCCCAATGTGGTGCTGATCGACCTGGATGAACAACCTCACCTGATCCGAAGTAAGGAGTCGCTCGGAAACATGAACGACATGGAGAAGGTGCCGGCACATCTGGAGAAGATTAATAAGTGAATGTTGAGTGGTGTGGTTTTGACTAATTTCAAGCTTAATTAATTTGACCTTCCGAAAACTTACATATACCTTTCCGTCGTTCCTTGCGAGCGTTCTTAACAGCTATACCCAGATATTCTTTTCGAACAGCAGGGTTTTTTCGCTGATCCTGATCGCAGTGTCGTTTTTCGACTTCTGGGCGGGAGTGAGCGGCGTGATTGCGGTGATGGTAACCAATATCCTGGCATACCTTATCGGATTCAACCGCAGCAATATTAAAAAAGGGTACTACGGGTTTAACAGCCTGCTGGTAGGGCTTGGGCTCGGGGTATATTATCAGCCCGGCACCGAGTTCTTCATTGTGCTTGGTTTTGCCGCACTCTTCACCCTTTTCCTCACGCTATGGCTTGAGGGAGTGGTTGGAAAATACGGATTGCCTTTTTTGAGCCTCTCGTTTTTACTGGGAACATGGCTGGTGAGTTTGGCCACGCGGCAGTTCACCGCACTGCATGTGAGCGAACGGGGCATTTACATCACCAACGAAATGTTCATGCTTGGAGGGCACCAGATGGTGTCGTCATATAACTGGTTTACCAACCTCGGGATTCATGATTCGGTGAGGCTCTATTTCACCTCGCTGGGCGCCATCTTTTTTCAATATCACCTGTTTGCCGGCATCCTGATTGCCATAGGGTTGCTGATCTATTCGCGAATTGCTTTCATCCTCTCCCTGCTGGGTTTCTTTTCAGCCTATGCCTATTACAATTTCATCGGCGCCGACATCCGCGAACTCAGCTACAGCTATATCGGTTTCAACTTCATCCTCACTTCGATCGCCATCGGCGGATTTTTCATCATCCCGTCGAGGTGGTCGTTTCTCTGGGTAATACTCCTTACACCGCTTATTTCGATCATCCTTACCAGCACACAGGCAATATTTTCGATATTCCAGTTGTCGGTCTATTCCCTCCCGTTCAACATGGTTGTGCTGATTTTCCTCTACTCCCTGAAATTCCGCGAACGGTTTTTCGACAAGCCCGAACTGGTGGTTTACCAGCAATACTCCCCCGAGAAAAACCTCTATTCTCACCTGAACTACAGGGCTCGGTTTGGCAAGTCTCTCTATTTCCCGTTTATTTTGCCATTCTGGGGTGAATGGAAGGTAACCCAGAGCCATAACGGTAAATTCACCCACCAGGGCGACTGGCGCCATGCCTGGGATTTCGAGTTAATGGATGAAGATGGCCTGACCTACAAAGGCGATGGCAACAGCCGCGACGACTATTATGCATACAGCAAGCCGGTAACCGCACCGGCCGACGGATATGTGGAGGAGATCGTAGATGAAATTGAGGAGAACGAGATCGGAAAGGTTGACCTGGAACACAACTGGGGAAACACCATCATTCTGCGACATGCCGATCAGCTCTATTCCAAATTGTCGCACCTGAAAAAAGGAAGTTTCAAGGTCTCTGCCGGCGACACGGTTAAAAAGGGGCAGGCGATCGCGGCCTGCGGAAATTCGGGGCGATCGCCCGTACCACACATACATTTTCAAATCCAGGGAACGCCTTATATCGGCTCGCGCACCCTTGACCATCCTGTCAGCCATTTCATCAGGCACAAAAGCGGTGCTTATGAGCTGAAATCGTACGAATCGCCCGAAAATAATGTGATGGTTTCAAACATCAGCAGAAATCCATCCCTTGAAAAGGCATTCCACTTCATCCCCGGGCAGGAGTTCAAATTCAGCGTCACGCCATACGGGGGCAAGGAATACCTGGTTGATTGGGAGGTGCAGGCAGATGCAGTAAACCACACCTTTATCTATTGCGAAACTACAAAATCAAGGGCATGGTTCCGGAATGACGGCGACATCCATTACTTCACACATTTTGAAGGCGACCGCTCATCCCTGCTGTTCAGGTTTTTCCTTGGCGCCTATAAGGTAATGATGGGCTATTACCGGAACCTCCTCGTAAGAGACCAGTACCCTGTAAACACGTTCAACAACCGCCTGGTCGGGCTTATGCAGGATTTTGTTGCGCCTTTTGTGCTTTTCACCCGGTCGGAATACACCCTCAGGTACCTTGGCATGGATGATGCGCTGATGCAAACCAACATCCGCCTGCGTTCGGAAGTTTCGGCCAGGATCGGCAACCATGAAATCAAAAAGATGGCGTGTGAACTTTTCGTCGGTGTTCATGGGCTTGAGCGTTTCATCATCCACGAAAATGACAAAGAAACCGATGTCAAACTGGTAAGAGGCCGATGAAAAGTTTCCGGATCTTTTTCATAGTAATGATGATGCTGGCAACCCGGGAATCGTCGATGGCAGCCGGCAAACTCGATTTTGCAACTGTCGACAAACTCACGTACCAGTATTTTGCGGAAAAAAAATGGGACAGTGTGATCGTGATCGGAAAGCAGGCCCTGCGCCAGGATATTGATTACTACTTCCTGCGCGTGAGGATGGGCATCGCCTATTTTGAACAAGCTGAATATTTCCCGGCGACCACCCACCTGCAGAAAGCAAGGCGCTTTAATTCGGAAGATCCTGTGGTTGCGAACTACCTTTACTATGCCTATCTTAATTCCGGCAGGACCGAAGAAGCCAGGATGATACGGTCGGCAATACCCCGTGATACGGCCAGCCCCCCCGTGCATACGCTCGATTTCATGGATGAAGTGCATGCCGAAGGCGGCTACACCCTGAGCAGCGACCAATCGCCGGATAACCTCGCAACCCTCATGGGCAGTGACAGTATTTATGGTGAGCAGGATCTTTACGGGAACAGCATCTACAGCAATCTCGGGCTGAAATTATCCTTGTTCAACAAAATTTCATTAACCCTGTCATATAACTATCTGAATTTCACCAAAACGAAATTTATTCAGTACGGCCATGCCGAAGCACAGCGTGACTCCGTCATCGATAACATCTTCAGCAGGGACTATTTTTATACCTTTCCATGGAAAATTCATGATACTTCATTCAGGTACAATGTTATACAGCATGAAGGCCATATCGGCGGCACGTTCCTCATTCCCGGCAACATAAAGGTATCCGCGGCGGTTCACCTGGTACATGTCGGCTATCCTTTGATCAGCACTTCCCTCACCGACAGCGTCAGCGACACCGCTTATTATTCTAAGACAGACAGCACCTACCACATGTTCAGCTATCCATCTGTGCTTTATGCCTATAATCAAAAAGACACCTCCTTCAATAATTGGCTGGTATCGCTGGCTCTTTCGAAGGATTTCGGGATTTTCAACGTGGGATTGAGCGGCAGTTGGTCGAATCTGAACGGCAAAACTCAAAAGCAGGTCGGAGCTTCGCTGACATACTATCCGCTTGGAAATCTTAATTTCTATGGAACCACATCGGCTGCAGGATTCTTCCAGAGAAACGATAAGCGACTATTAATCAGCCAGGTGCTGGGAGCGAACATCGCACCACGGATGTGGGTTGAGGCAGATTTTTATTACGGAGATTATACCAATGCCAATATTTTGAATGGTTCGGTTGTTTATAACAACAGCGACATCATCAAGTACCGTGCTGGTGCAACACTGCTGTTTCTTGCGGGGAAACATCTCCGTTTATCGCTTACCTGGCAGTATTTCCGAAAGGAGAGCCAGCAGTTGTACTACATCAAAACCGAAGACCCGGACACAAAAGAAATAAATGAAATTCCACAAATAAAAAATAATCCATACAATACAAACACCCTGATCGGAGGAATCACATGGAAACTGTAAAACTAATTTCGCCATTTCGCCATTTCACTATTTCGCTATTTCTTGTCTGCTCATTTCAAGTATTCAGTCAGAACAATTATGCCCCACTCCAGGAGGCCTTTGCCAAAAGCCAGGAATTCGAAGGGCGGGGAAATTTTTCTGACGCCATTGCCACGATTAAAGCGGTTTACCAGGAGGATTCCTATGATATCAATCTGCGCCTTGGATGGGTGACCTACCTGAACGGATCATTCACCGAATCAGCTGCTTATTACCAGAAAGCCATCAACCTGAAACCCTATGCCATTGAACCGAAGCTCGGGTTTGTCTACCCGTCCTCAGCACTTGGCAACTGGGACCAGGTGATCAGCCAGTATAACCAGATCCTGGTAATAGATCCGCAAAACACGCTTGCCAACTACCGCATGGGATCAATATATTATGGCCGGAAAGATTATGCCAAAGCAGAAAAGCACCTGGAAAAGGTGATCAACCTATACCCGTTCGATTACGACAGCATGATCCTGGTTGCCTGGACCTACTTCAAACTCGGGAAACTGCGTGAAGCACAGGTGATGTTCAACAAGGTGCTGCTAAATAAGCCAAAGGACACTTCGGCATTGGAGGGGCTGTCGTTAATTAAATAGTGAAATGGTGAAATAGTGAAATGGTGAAATGGTGAAATGGCGAAATGGTGAAATGGCGAAATGGGGTTATTCCGGTTGCACCACTGCGCTGATGGGCCAAGGTTCCTGACTTTGCAGGAAATAGATCGTTTGATAATCAACCTGCCGGTATTCCCGGTATATCCCGTTGTTCGTGCTGGTATTGCCTGATGGGCCTTCTATGGGGCCAAACCCCGCGAGTTCCTTGAACCTTGATTGGCTGTCGGGTGTTTCAAACCCGATGCGGGCAAAATAGTAGTCGGAATCGGCATTTACAAGCACGATGGAATACATGTTAAAACCAACTCCGGCGAACAATTCCTGGTAAGGGATCGGAAGGTTCTGCAAGGCGACCATACCGCGAACATAGGCCAGGTTTCTCCTTCCTTTTACCATCAATGGCTGATTGAATGGTTCGGGCAACTGGAAAAGCTGCTGCGGGTTTTTCTGCATCACGGCCATGGCAGCAGGGATGTAGAGCGATTGTGCAGATGTACTGCCAGATGTGCTGGACACACCGATGTACAAATTCCCATAGGCAGCCTGGTACTGAAACACACCGTTGCAATCATACGGGGTGAGCGTATCGCGTTGCTTGCATTTCAGCACCGACACGGTGAAGATGCCATAAGCAGCCTCAGGCGAACTCATCTGGTACACTTCGACCTTTACGGTTGCACCCTTCGATTTGATCTCCTGAACCATCAGCGCCTGAAAGCCATATTCGACCATCACTCCGGCGTCCTCATTATATTCAAGGATTGATTCAATACCATAGGTGTTCATAGCCCCTATATTGGCATCCGGCAAATCGCCGGCGGCAAGTGGAACAATTGACTGGGCCATGATCATCAGGGGTGCCAGCATGAAGAAAAACAAGAGAAACCGCATAACAGCAAATTTTGAATAAGGGACATTGACCCTGTAAAGATAAAAAAACTCCCTGAATTGCTGCCCCTGCAAAAAAAGGTTGCAAACCGCCAAAATTGTTTAACCAATGTTGCAGTATCTTTGCTGCCAATTTGAACCTGATTTATGACCGTAACATATATCCCGGATAATATTTATCATGGCTTTCGCCTTGTTGAGAAACGATTTGTAAGGGAACTGAACGCCGATTGCCTCCAGTTCGAGCATGAAAAGAGCGGTGCCAGCCTGCTGAAGATCATTTCAGACGATACGAACAAAACCTTCTGCATCGGCTTTAAAACTTTTCCCGAATCCGACAACGGGGCACCACATATCATGGAGCATTCGGTGCTCAACGGCTCAAAGAATTTCCCGGTTAAAAGTCCGTTCGATGTGCTGCTGAAAGGATCCCTGAGTACCTTCCTGAATGCCTTTACTTCAAAGGATTATACCATGTACCCGGTAGCCAGCATGAACGACAAGGATTACTTCAATCTCATGCACGTATATCTCGATGCTGTGTTCAATCCGTTGATTTACAATGATCCGCGCATCTTCATGCAGGAGGGCTGGCATTATGAACTTACCGGGAAAGATGAATTACTCAATTATACCGGTGTGGTTTACAATGAGATGAAGGGGTCGTTTTCCAATCCCCAGCGTGAACTGTGGTATCAGGTGTTCAGGCATCTTTTTCCCGACAATGCATACGGTCACGAATCGGGCGGTACGCCTGCCGCGATTCCCATGCTGACCCAGGAAGATTTTCTGGCTTTTCACCGGAAATATTATCATCCGGAAAACAGCTATATATTTCTCTACGGCAATGCTGACCTGGAAAAAGAGCTTCAGTTCATCGATTCGGCCTACCTGGCCAACTACGATAAAACCGGGAACCTTATAACCATCGAAGACCAGCCGCCGTTCAAAGGAATGAAGGAGGTAACATCGTATTACCCGGTGATGGAGGAATCGGAAACGTCGAACCAGACCTTTCTCACATACAACATCATTGCAGGCCGTAACACCGACCTGGCCCTTACCATGGCCCTTGACATTCTTTGCGAAGTACTGGTGAACCAGGAATCGGCTCCTTTGCGCCTGGCGCTGCTTGAAGCAGGCATCGGGCAGGATGTATCGGCTTCCTCCTCCAATTTCATGCAGCATGCCGTTCAGATTGTTGCAACCAACGCCAATCCAGGCGACAGGCAGAAATTCGTGGAGATCGTTACCGGGGTCATGCGGAACGTCGCTACCGAGGGACTCAACAAAGACGAAATTGAAGGTGTGCTCAACCGCATCGAATTCCGTCTCCGCGAAGGAGACGATGCGCAAAAAGGTCTCACCTACCTGAATATGACCATTCCACGGTGGTTTTTTGCCAATGACCCGCTCACCGGCCTCGGATACGAGACCACCCTCTCAGAGGTAAAAAAAGCGCTGACAACAGATTACCTTGAAGCTATCATTTTCAGGTACTTTCTTGATAATCCGCATACGTTGGTGCTGAGCCTCGAACCTTCAACCAACCTTGAGAAAGAGCGGAATGACCTGGTAGCAGCCGAACTTGCTGCGCACAAATCATTCCTTGATGAATCTGCTATCGACAAACTGATCAGCGAAACTGAGGAACTGATTGCAAACCAGCAGCGTGAGGATTCGCCTGAGGCCCTTGCAACAATTCCAATGCTTGAAATCGGCGACATTGAACCAGATGCCGTTTTTTACCAGGTAAGCCAGCAAAATATTACCGGGATTCCTGTACTTGCACATGAACAATTCACCAACGACGTGGTATATGTGAATTTTTTATTCGATCTGCAGGTGCTGCCGCAGGAGTTGATCCCATATGCCTCGCTCCTGTCGCATGTGATCGGCAGCATGAATACACAAAACTATACCTACGGCGACCTGAATAAAGCACTGAACATTCATACCGGTGGTTTTTTCACCTCGCTCCGCACATACCTGGTCAAATCAGACGACAATGCGCTCCTGTCGCGATTTGTCTTTACCTCGAAAGCCATGAACTACAAAGTTGGAAAACTGTTTGAACTTGGGGAAGAGATCATTGACCATACCATATACCCTGATGCCGAACGCCTGAAAACCGTTCTCGCGCGCCACCAGTCGCATGTCGATTCACAGGTAAAAGGCAACGGGTATCATGTGGCAAGCCGGCGCCTCTCCTCCTATATCAGCAACCAGGGGATGTTCAATGAACTTACCGGGGGGCTCACCTACTACTGGTTTATCTCAGACCTGCTGAAAAATTTCGATGCGAAATTACCCGATATCATAGCAAACCTTGAAAAAACTGCCTCGCTCCTTTTTACGTGGAATAACCTCGTGGTGTCTGTTACAAGTGCTAAAAAAGAGATGGCGGCCTTTGCAGGCGGACTCGATTTTCTTGCCCGCCGGCTCCCCCAGGGAAATGCAGAACCACAGGTTTGGAACCTTTCTCCTGTTTCACAGAATGAAGGGCTGATGGCCGCATCCAATGTTCAATATGTTGTGAAGGGCTCAAATTTTAAAAAGCTCGGATACGCATGGAATGCACGGATGCGCGTGCTCAACCAGGTGTTGTCGACCGACTGGCTGCAAACACGCATCCGGGTCATCGGCGGTGCCTACGGAGGGTTCAGCAGCATTTCACCGGCGGGAAATTTCACCTTCAATTCCTACCGCGACCCAAACCTCGGCAGCACTGTTGAAAATTTCGACAACACCCCCGAATATCTCAGGGCATTTGCCGCTGACCAGCTTAGCATGACCCGGTACATCATCGGAACGATCTCGGAAATAGATTCTCCGCTCACCCCGTCGCAAAAAGGAGAGCATGCCCTCAGCCTGTTCTTTACACAGCGAACGCCCGAGGAGGTTCAGCATGACCGGAATGCCGTTCTTTCTGCAACTTCAAACGACATGCGCGGATATGCCCAACTGGTTGCCGACGTGCTCAACCAGAAAACCCTGTGTGTTTACGGCAACGCCGACCGGTTATCTGCAGAGAATTCCCTGTTTCAAAACCTGGTCAGAATTGATCAGACATAAAAGTTCCTTCAATCAGAGGATAAGCATGCAATTCCCGTTATAACCAGAAATCATCCTCAGCAACTGTAATTGTTAAAAAATGTTAAACAATTACAATCTTCGTTTTTGCACTGTATCTTTGTTTAGAATTATTCTAAATTTAAGTAGCGACCATTTCGAATAATTCTTTACAAAAATACTTCCCCCATGATATATGTATATAAACTGACGATGTTAGTCTTTTTTTCGCTTTTTATCAGCGGAATTTGCCTGTCCCAGGTATCCATCAACAGCGATGGCAGCAACCCCGACCCGAATGCCATGCTTGAGATCAAATCCAACAACAAGGGATTGCTGCTGCCGCGGCTCGATTATAACAACCGGCCGGCCACCCCCGTTGAAGGTTTGTTAATTTATGTCATCGCCAATGGCCCTTATGGCGAAGGATTATATTTTGGCACCGGTACGAATTGGGTTAAAGTAGGTACGATGAATGCAACAATCGGGCAGCCCGGTGGTGGAGGGATCGTCTTTTACATTGATCTGACAGGGCTGCATGGTCTTGCTGCCACCCCGCAGGATCAGGGCGCAGGGGAATGGGGATGTAACGGAACCCTGATCGGGCCTGGGGCCAATCATTTCGGACTGTTGGAAGGAGACCTGAACACAACAGCCATTGTGGCTGGATGTGTCGGGCCATCAGCCGCTCGCACCTGTGATACCCTCACACTGAACGGTTATTCCGACTGGTATCTGCCTTCGGCTGATGAACTTGATTCCCTCAGGGTTCACAGCGCTGTGGTTGGCGGCTGGGCCCTGAACCAATGGGCGTGGTCGTCAACAGAATGGGACGCAGGCGGATCCGTCTTCGTTTCAAATGACCCGGGTTTTAACCCTTACTGGATAGTCACAAAATCTTATACAGGGGCCCGGATCAGATGTATCAGGAAGTTCTAACTGAAAAAGCAGCCAATGAAAACCATTTATATATATTTCTTTATCACTGTACTTGCATTTTTCACCTGCGACCCGATTTCTGCGCAGGTTGCGATCAGCAACGACGGAAGCAATCCTGATCCGAATGCCATGCTGGAGATCAAATCCGGCAGCAAAGGGTTGCTGCTTCCACGCATCGATTATAACAACCGGCCGGCCAGTCCGTTATCAGGATTGATTCTTTATGTAACAGCCAACGGACCATACGGCAAAGGCCTGTATATGGGAACCGGAACTGATTGGGTTAAACTCTTAGTTACCTACACGATCGGACAGGAAGCCGGCGGTGGAATTGTATATTATGTGGATTCATCCGGGATGCATGGTTTAATTTCAGCATCGTTCGACCAGGGATATGAACCCTGGGGCTGCGATTCGACCCTGATCGGTCCTTCTGCCCAGCACCTGGAACTTGGAGAGGGAGATTTGAATACGGCTGCCATCGTTGCCGTTTGTCCCCAATCTGCCGCTCTGATCTGCGATACAAGCACACTTGGAGGATATACCGATTGGTATCTTCCCTCAAAATTTGAGCAGGACTCCATGTTTTATCACCGTAACGAGATCGGTGGATTTGTTGAGGATCAATGGTACTGGAGTTCTACCGAGGCGGATGCTACGGAGGCCGTAATGAAAATTAATAATCCGGCATGGATACCTTCATGGACCAGTTGCAGTAAAAGCTATTTCCTTTCTGTGCGCTGTATCCGGAAATTCTGAATTATTCGGCGGAAGCTATTTCCTTTCCCCTGGTTGATCACTGCATGCATCGAAATTCCTTTTCCGCATCGGATATTTGAATACTTTTGGGGAAAAATTCCCATGAACAAAATAATTTTCTGCTTTCTTGCGATGGCGCTCCTGTTGGCGCTGTCCTCCTGCAATTCCACGACCGGCAAAAAAACTGATCAAGGCCCCGACCCGCTGGCCTCGCACATCGACAGCACGGTGAAGCCCGGCGATGACTTTTTCCTGTTTGCCAATGGCAAATGGTTCAAAGAGCACCCCGTCCCCGCAAGCGAGCAAAGCAACGGATTGTGGCAGCTCATCCAGGATACGATCAACAGCCAGGTGAAGAATATCTGTGAAACTGCTGCGGCAAATCAATCTGCGGCACCCGGAAGCAACAAGCAGAAGATCGGCGACTTTTTCTTTTCAGGGATGGACAGCATCTCCCTTAATAAAAACGGTCTCACTGCGCTAAAAGCGGATTTCGACCGCATCGATGGCTTGAAAGACCTGAAAGGGCTGGCAGCCGAAGCAGCATACATTCATGCCGTATCGGGTTCGCCATTTTTTGGATTCTATATTGGCCAGGATGACCGGATCAGCAATAAAAATGCTGTATTTCTCTCGCAGGGCGGGCTAAGCCTCCCCAACCGCGACTTCTACTTCGATAAGGATGCCCGTGCTGTCATGATCCGCAGCAAATTCGTGGAACACCTCGTCAACATGTTCAAAATCATGGGCGACGACGACAGCCATGCCAGGCAGGCAGCGGATAAGGTCATGAAACTTGAAACCGCCATTGCTGCCGGTTCGCGTAAGCTTGCCGATACACGCGATCCGCTGAAAAATTATAATAAGTTAACCATTGCCAGTTTGCAGAAGACAGCGCCGGAGTTTGACTGGATCCGCTTTTTCGAACGTACGGGATTGCGCGCTGTCGACTCTGTAATCGTAGGGCAGCCGGAATTTTTAACATCCTTAAACAGTCAGTTGAAAACAGTTCCGCTCGACACCTGGAAAGACTATTTGAAATTCCAACTGATCAGAGGTCTTGCACGAAACCTTGATGACAAAACCTATAACGAGGCGTTCAGCTTCTATTCCACAACGCTTCGCGGCGTGCCTGAACCCAAACCCCGCTGGAAAAGGGTTGTCCAGGAAACTGATGGCTCGCTGGGCGAACTTATCGGGCAGATTTATGTGGACGAATATCTTCCGAAAGGCACCAAGGAAAAACTCAGCGAAATCGGCAATGCCATCAGGAAGGTGTATGCAAGTCGCATCAAATCCCTGGATTGGATGAGTGAAACGACCAAGCGGAAATCGCTTAAAAAACTTGATGCCGTGATCTTTAAGGTTGGCTACCCCGATAAGTGGAGAGATATGAGTTCATTAACCATCAGCCGTTCCTCCTATGTCAACAATGTAATGAATGCCAACAAATGGTGGTTTGGCGACATGGTCTCCAAATATGGCAAGCCGGTCGACCGCACCGAATGGCACATGAATCCGCAAACCTACAATGCGTATTATAATCCCTCCAACAATGAAATCGTAGTCCCCGGATGCAACATCATCGTTCCCGGGTTTGAGCGTGAACTTGCCGACGATGCCATCCTCTATTCCATTATCGGTGGATCGACCTTCGGACATGAAATAACACATGGATTTGATGACCAGGGCAGCAAATATGATGAAAACGGAAATCTTTTCAACTGGTGGACGGTCGACGACAGTGTGCGGTTTTATGCCAAAACAAAACTGATCGTAAAGCAATTCAATGAATTTGTGGCCGTTGACAGCCTGCACATCAATGGAGATTTCACTCAGGGAGAGAATATCGCCGATCTCGCCGGAGTCGTGATGGGTTATGAAGCATTTAAGAACACGGCCCAGTTTAAGCGTGGGGAGAAAATCGCCGGACTGACTCCGGACCAGCGTTACTTTTTAGGATACGCCATGGCCTGGATGATCAATGACCGCCCTGAGGCTATTGCAAGCCAGGTAAAGAGCGATGTGCATTCTCCGGCTAAATTCCGTGTGCTTGGACCATTGGCGAACATTCCCGAATTTTATGCTGCCTTCGACATTAAACCGGGTAGTGCCATGTGGCGTGCCGACAGCCTTCGGGTAAAAATCTGGTAGGCAGATTTACCTCTTCACCGGGGTACCAGTTTACCCATTCGCCTCTTCCAGGTAATTCATCACCATTTCCGTAGCTCCCTTGTTTTCAGCTACATAGTTCCTGCATAAGCCTGATAGCCGGCTGCGTTCCTGTGGATTTTCCAAAATTTCCATCACTTTTTTCTCCAGTTCTCCGGATGAAACAATGCTGAAAGCTCCCCCCAGCTCAACCAGGTCGCGGGCTTCCCTGAATTTGTGATAGCCGGGGCCGAAAAAGACCGGAACGCCAAAGGTTACAGGCTCCTGGATATTGTGGATTCCGCTGCCAAATCCACCTCCGATAAAGGCAACGGTTGCATACCGGTACAACTTTGAGAGCATCCCGATTGAATCGATCACCAGCACATCAGCCTTACCGGCGTTTTCATCATTCAGCGCTGAAAAGCAGATTACCTGCTGATCAAGCTTTTCCGAGATTGACCTGATCCGCCCGGCGCTGGTATCATGGGGGGCTATAATGAATTTCCATTGCAGACCATGCTGCTTTATCAGGGGAATGAATACATCTTCATCCGGTTCCCAACTGCTGCCTGCGATAAACACCGGTTTCCCGGCGCAAAACTTTTCGATCATGGGAATCTCCGCATGCTGCGCTGCGATTGCAGCCACACGGTCAAAGCGGGTGTCGCCTGTAACGGTTACCTGCTCTATGCCGGCAGACTTCAAAATTTTTTCGGATTCGGGGTTCTGCACAAAGAAACGGGTCACATATCGGAGATGATTGAGTGACCATCGGCCATACCACTTGAAAAAATGTTGATTTTTTCGGAATACTGCTGAAACAAAATAAAGCGGAATATGATGATCATGAATGGCCTTCAGGTAATTGAACCAGAAATCGTACTTGATGAAAATGACCCTTTCAGGCTGAATAATGTCAAGGAACCTTCGCGCATTTCCGGGCGTGTCGGCCGGCAGGTAAAAAACAAAATCAGCCTGGTCATAATTTTTACGTACCTCGTACCCTGAAGGGGAGAAAAAGGTCACCAGGATTTTTTTTTCCGGCCAGCGCTTCCTTACAGCTTCAATAACAGGCCTCCCCTGCTCGAATTCGCCCAGCGACGAGACATGAAACCAAGTAACCGGAGTTTTGCTGCGGTTAACCTGCTTCATTGCCGCTTCAAGGCGCCCGAATATGCCGCGGCGGCCTTCGGTCCATTGCCTTGCCTTAACATTGAACAACGCCGCCAGCCCTAAAGTTAGACCATAACAACAAATCAGGAAAGAATATATCCGCCGCATTTTCGCTATTTCACCATTTTACCGTTTTACCATTTCACCATCTCACCATTTTACCATTTTACCATCTCACCATTTCACCATTTTACCATTTTACCATTTTAATACATATAGTACTCCTTCGGCACCCTCCGGTAAAGCGGAATCATCCAGCAAGCCCTGATGGTATAGAACTGGCTGCTCAAGGTGCGTGTGTCCTGCTTGCCGGTATCAAAATCGCGTTCGCGGTAAGGATTTGTCCAGGCCTGCATGAATTCAAAAGAGAGTGAAAAGTTCAACAACCTGGTATTGCTCAGGTACATGTATCCCAGCGAACCGGTAAGGGCCACTCCTCCGTTTAACCGGTCATACCCCTTTTTATAATCGCCCTGCAACTGAGGTGCCGTATTGCTCGGGTTGTGGATCCTGATCTTGTTCTGTATATAGCCTGCACCTGCAAGAACAGTAAATCCGCAGTTGGGATTGGGTGACAGCAATGGAATCACCTTGCCGAATTTGAATAGAAAATTATAGCCGCGCTCATAGTAGATGATGTCGGCATAAAAGCCGTTTGCATCAATTACATAGCCGTCGTGGGTGGAAATATTCAGCAGCATTGAATCGCTGTTTTTCACCGACTGGCCAAACATGAAATTGCCTTCTGCACCGATCATCCAGTTGTGTTTTGTTTTCTGCATAAACCCACCTCCGATGCTGGAGTTACTCCCGAATAGTTTGGCCAGGTCACCCCCCGGGAACTGGTATCCATAAGTGGCATAGATCAGGGAGGTGGAAATAACGGAATCGCGGATGTTTACCTGTGAAAACGTGTCGACAACGGCAAATAACAATGCGAGGATAACGACGACTAACTTAGGGCGATATTTTACCATGATGCAATTTGCCATGTTGGAATTATAACGTTCTCCGGTTTATATTAAACAGACACTAAAATCTGTATACCAGCCCGATGGAAGGATTTAGCGTGGTCACAACTTTTTCCATGTCGTAAGTAACAGGGGCAGAATAGATAGCTTCGTAATATGGCAACCCTGTTTTCGGATCAATGTACTCCTCGTAGCCTATGAACTTTGATCCGTATTGCCTGCTTTTCGCAGGCCAGCCTCCCTGCAGGCCCAGGTTGAATTTTATCACCAGGTGTGGTAAAATCGCATATCCTGCGCCCGCTGAAAATTGGTATCCAAAGCCCGCTGCAATGTTTGAATTGTATCCTGCAGTATCCGTCGGATCGGGCGTGTCAAAACAGGCACCTGAAGAAACAATCACCCCGCCTAAAACCTTCGCGTCAAGATGAAGCCTCCTGATCTGCTTCATAAATACCGGACCTGCGAGCAGGTAGTTGTTGGTCCATGCGGCCGAACCCGATGACGCAGGTATTCCGTTGGGATATACCTTGCTGAAGCCGTTTTCAATAGGGTTTCGCTGAAATGTATATTGAATGGCCAGGCCAAAATCCTTTGTCGCGAGCCAATCGAAGGCCAACTGCACCTGCCAGCCCCCGGTCGCACATCCTGCCTTATCATTTTGCTTGTCGGAGGAGGCATAGGTGCCCATGGCCATGGAATAGCCGGCCGAGACTTCCACTATCATGTTGCGGGCAGCGGCTGTCGCAGGTTCCTTTGCAGGTGTTTGGGCATAAACAGACAAATAAAAGGCGCTTATAATGATGACAAATGCAAACTTTTTCATAGGCCCCCGTTCAATAAAAATACAAATTTACAGATTTTTCACCATTTTCCAGCCGGTATGATGTGCAATGTCGCCCTCAACCAATCCATAGCCCTGATTTCGAATTCTGCAAAATCCCGGCAGGGATTTAATATGGGTCTTGAGCCACATAACTTCAGACGGAGAATGTCCCCCTCACCTTTAGGAGCTACGCATTATACACATCTTTTTCCTGCGGATTATTCGTTTCTCCGACCGCGACCCCGGAGGGGTCGTATATTGGTAGCGCAAATACCCCGCATCTCACCCCGACCCCAGAGGGGTCGAATTATCCGGTTGCTGATTAACCGATCATCCCCCGATTGTAAGGCATAATACGACCCCGCTGGGGTCGATAATCCACCTTGACTTTCCGCAGCTACCAATATTTGATCCCTCCGGGATCAGCCCTTTTCAGGGATATATTGTTAACTAAACCAAACAAGATGTCATCACTTTATCGCAGCGTACTTTCCGGATTCAGAAAAAATATTGATCAATATTGAAAAAACATGGGTAACCCTTGTTTAAAAAGATATGTATAAAGCGTAGCTCAAAGGTGAGGGGTACAGGCAAATCCGCGGAGTACTTCCAGAACCTTTGCATTCTCTTTTTTGACCGGGGCCAGGGATAATCTGCGGTTCCAGAAGGCGAAACCAAATACACTGACCATCATGGTCGTAAAAATGCCGATGATGGCCCAGAGAAAGTTGAACAGGTGATCAACATATTTTTATATATTCGTCATCGTATGGAGAAGAACCTTCGTTGTATCCTTATCGATGATGAACCCAAAGCTTCGGCAAACCTGGAGAACCTGCTGAAAAGCCATCCGGAGATCAGGATTATTTCCGTCCTGAATGACGCATCTGATGCCGTTGAAACTATCCTGGACAGCAAACCCGACCTGTTATTCCTCGACATCCAGATACCCGGGAAAACCGGTTTCGAAATTGCGAAAGAGTTGCATGACGCCGGTGATCCGCCGGCCATAATTTTTGTCACAGGCTTCGACAGATTCGCCATTGAGGCGATTCGTCACGCAGCTTTTGATTTTTTAGTCAAACCGGTGAATCCTGAAGAACTTGCCCAATCGATCGAGCGTTTGCAAAATGTACCATCAAAATCAGTCCAGCTCGCGCAATTTACAAAGCTGATTGAACGTACGCTTTCAAAACCGAAGATCAAAATCAGCAATACCGGTGGGTTCTCCCTCATCAATCCCGCTGACATCATTTACATCCAAGCCGACTGGAACTACTCTGAGCTTTTTTTCGGGGTCGGCAAAAGCGAACTGGCTACCATGAACATCGGTTCCTTGGAAGAGTCGCTTCCGGTCAAATATGCAATACCGTTGCTCAATATTCGTAAACTGGAAAGGTTCCTGGAATGAAAAAGGCAGATGGTGCAGAGAATCTGCTGGCTTCGATATTACCGTTTATTTGTGTTGGCCACATTTTTATCCACGATAAAGTATGCCGAGTATATCAAACAGAAAAATACGATCCCGGCTTGTCTTTCCAGCACCGATTCTGTTAAAAAGAACCCTGAAATGATTAAAATAAACATTGTTGGGGCAAAAAGGCGGTTTCTTGGTTGAATTGCAAAGACAACAAGGATCACAATTAAAAATACCAGTCCGGGGATGCCTGATGTAACAGTTGTTTCAATATACTGGTTGTGAAAATTGTAGTTGAGATACCCGGTGTCAGTCCCTTTGTTTGTGCCGGTATACATACCGTATTGATAAAATTTCAGATTCAGCAATTCCTGCGTCCGGCTCATACCGACACCCTTGAACCATGCATGTTGTTCATTCAATATTTCGATGCCAAACCGCCACAGGATCAGGCGCAGGTTAAGCCCGTTCGGCTCGGGGGAACCCTTGAAATTTTCCAATCCGACCATTTCCAGTTTCGGATGAACCAGCGTTGCCACTCTTTTTACAAATGGGATGGAGCCCAGTGCGACGAGGAAAAACAGCGCTACAATCAATTTCCGGTATTTTGTCCGGCCCTGGAAGAAGAGACGTCGGTAGTGCCAGGCCAGCAATGGCAAACCAAGTCCGATCAGTAGCTTGGAAGCGCATAGCAGGAGCACAAACAGGAGATAAAGGCCGATGCCTGTCTTAAGCCCGTGATGGTGTTTCAGCCAAGCCTCATCATCAAGCTTGAACATGGCAAACAGAAGGTACAGGCTGAAGTAAATGGCGCCCGGGTGGATTGGCTTCGCCAGGTTGTGGTAGATGAATTCGTTCCAGTTTTCCGAGTGAATGAAGCGGATTCCTGCAGCGGCAAGCATGAATATGCCGCCGATCACCAACGCCGGAACCAAACCTGCGACCGCTGCTCTTGTAAAAGCGCCTTTCCCGATCCTGCTCAGGGCGAAGAGGAGCGGAATTACCAGGAACGACAGCATCTTTTCTGTCTCCTTCCATACCGGTAAAAAGGGATGGCTGCCAAATAGTTCCTTTGCATGCCAGAGAAAGAACAGCACCGGGAACAGCAGGTAGATTAATTTCCGGCGGTCGGGTAAAAAAGGCCTCCATGCAAACTGAACCAGGATGATGCAGGCGGCCAGGATGATGCTGAGCCCATTGAGCTTCAGGGAAAGCGGCAAAGTGAACCAGACGAGGAACCAGGCCGCCTGTTCAACTGCGTTATAATCCGGGTACCTGGTAAAAAGCCTTTTCATATTCGTTCGTGATGTGTTCCCAATCGTGGTTGTTTTTAATTGCATCCAGGTTGTTTTCAGCCTGCTGACGGAATCCATCTGGCGACCAGGCCTGGCTCAGCAAGCCGGTAAGTTGTTGTGTATCATTATAGTAACCTGCATTATCTTCAAGTACGCTCCGGTTGAACCGGTTGTCGTGGGCCAATATACGGCATTCGCAGGCCATCGCTTCCAGGAGCGACGGATTCGTTCCACCGGCAGAATGTCCGTGAATATAAAACCTGGAATAGTATCTCAGCGCGTTGAGTGCCGCCGGCTGGTAGTTGGCCTTGTGAAACCTGATCGCCGGTTCGTGCCGATATCTCTTTTTCAGCCTGTCTCCATACCTTGTTTCATTCGAAAAAATCAGCAACGGAACAATTGAGTTGATGTTCAACCTGGCCTTAATGGCCATCTCAATATTGTTCTCTGGTTCCATCCGGGCAATAAGCAGGTCGTACTGATGCTTTTCAACGTGGAATTCTGACAGGATAGTGTCATCATAACCGGCAGGAATTTCAGCACCGTAGGAAATGTACCGCACAGGAGTTTTATAATGTGCTTCCAGGTATTCCTGTATTCCCAGCGAATCAGCGATCAGCAGGTCGCTTCGGGCAGCCGCCCATTTTTCTGCCTTTTTCAGGAACCATTGAACTGCCGGCGGGTATTTCGCCCGCATCCACTCCATGCCATCCATATTGGTAAGGTGCAGGGATTTGCTGCTCCACAGCCATGACCATACTGAGTCGCTTGTATAACCCAGGTGGAGGATTACATCGAAGTTTTGCCGGCAGGCATGAAGATTGCAGCCAAGGTCGTAGATGAACTGGCCGGCAGTTCCTGCCCACGATTCGGGGTTGTACCGGAACGCCAGATGAACTCCTTTCATGGTCTTTTCGCGGTATTGCTGATTGTGCGAGCAATAAACCGTCACATCGTGACCCCTTGCCGCCAGCCGTTGGGAAATCTGCTCGGCAAAGGCTTCGAAACCGCCGTACCTGTTGGGGATTCCACGTGTTCCGATGATGCCGATATGCAACTTATCTTTCATGATCAAGCGCTTTCATGTAGGCCGACAGGGTTTCCCGGGCGGCCTTTTCCCAGGTAAAATGGGTTAAGATATGATTTCTGAATTCCGATGTGTTTTCCTTTCGCAACTCGGTTTCTAGTGCAGCTTCAATGCCTGGCTGATCCTCTGCATCGCAGAAAGAGGCGTGATCACGAAAATAGTCGAAGGTGTCTCCGCCGGTTCCGACCACAATGTTGCAACCCATGGCGCCGGCTTCGAGCGAACTAAGCCCGGTGGTTTCGAACCAGCTGGGAAGTGCATGAACTTTCGACCGGGCATAAAACTGCGCCAGCTCTTCCTGCGGCATAAAATCGTGAAATTCAACATTTCGGTGGGCGATTTTTTTACAGTATTCAAAATATCCCCGGTGGTTTGGCGGGGGCTTCCCGATGATCACCAGCTTGACCTCCATGTGCCGGGTTGCTTCAATAAGCCGGTGCTGGTTTTTCAGTCCGTAAATCTGACCTACGCAAAGCACCTGGTTTTCCTTCCGTTCCACCTCCGGAAGCGTATGAAAAATAGTAGAGTCGATCCCATTGGGGATAACACGGAACGCATGCTGCATGCCGAAATCAGCCGCCAGGCGGTTGTATTCCGACTGCGAGTTGGGCAGGAGCATTCTGGCTCCTGCAAGTACTTTCCTCACGGCCCGCTGATGACCAAGCAGGTACTCCTTGCTGACCAATGTATCCTGCCTGTTCAACATGCGGTAGCAGTTTTTCAGGTACTCTGCATGATGTTTCCCGGCAATGCGAAACAGGCTCCGCGACAGCAGGCCTCGTCCCAGGGTGTCGAACCGCGAATAGTCAAGGTATACGGTGCTCAGCACATAAGGGAAGCCCGACCTGGAAATATGGTCGAGGTGATCGGCCGGCCTTATGACATTGAACAGGTGCATGAGATCATAGCGCTTGTAATCAACCGTTTCCGAGGCCTTTTTGATATCCACCTCAACATCCAGGTTCCTCAACTCGCGGGCGGTGCAGAGAACCTGCTGCGAGTCGCCGCCCCTGATGGAATCAAAGGTTGAACGAACGATGAACACCACTTTCAGCTTCTGTGAAGAAATTGTCATCTTTGACGCTGATATCTTCACAATATTAACATTTTTTACCTTCATGGTTTTATAGACCGTTTAAAAATTCAAAATTATATTATCATAATCAACGAATAACGTCCCCCTCGCCTTTAGGCGAGGGGGTGCCGGGGGTGAGGTGCTTTGAGTTATAATGTACAATTTTGTCAGGATGCAGCATATTAGCGGTGAAGTAATGGACGGCTTCATCGGACACCAGGTTCCCTGGCATGTTAGGTTTTTCGTTACCTTTGCAAAAAATCTGACTTGAAAAATTCATTCACACATCAGTTTCGTCTCTGTGGCGCATTTGCCGTCATCTCCCTGCTGTTTGTTGCGCAGGTTTTTTCACAAATTCCTGCGGGCTATTACGATCCGGCCAACGGCAAAACAGGCGTGCCTCTGCAGGCCGCCCTGCACAACATTATCAAGGGGCACACGGTCGTTTCCTACAGTTCGATTCCCGGGTATTTTTCCACCACGGATGCAAAGCCGGGAAGTGTTGTGTGGGACATGTATTCCGATGTTCCGGGTGGCATGCCCCCATACATCTATCATTACAATGCCGGCGATGAGTGCGGCAACTACAGCGGCGAAGGAGACTGCTACAACCGTGAACATTCGTGGCCGAAAAGCTGGTTTAACGACGCTTCGCCCATGTATTCCGACATGTTTCAGATCTATCCGACCGACGGCTACGTGAACGGCAAACGAAGCAATTATGCATATGGCACGGTTTCATCTGCCAGCTGGACCTCTCAGAATGGCTGCAAGCTTGGCACCTGCAACTGGCCCGGTTTTTCGGGAACTGCATTTGAACCTCTCAACGAGTACAAAGGAGATTTTGCCAGGACCTATTTTTATATGTCGACCCGTTACTATACCGAAGATGCAAGCTGGAACGTAACCGACATGACCAACAAATCGCAGCTCAAACCCTGGGCATTGCAGATGATGCTTCACTGGAGCAGCATCGACCCGGTTTCAACCAAAGAGATCAACCGGAACAACGCCATGTACGGCATCCAGCACAACCGCAACCCGTTTATTGATCATCCGGAATATGCCTATGCGATTTGGGGAAACCCCGTGGGAACTGAAGAGTCAAGCATCGGGGCCTATCAACTGAGGGTTTATCCAAATCCTTCACTCGACCGCGCAAACCTTGACCTGCCTTCAGAATTCAAGGCAAATAAGATGCAAGTCATGATTATTTCTGTGGCGGGGATAAAAATTAATCCTGCCTGGTCGCAGAACGGGAACACGCTTACAATAGAGGTGCAATCCCTTCCCCGGGGTATTTATTTTCTGATGCTGACCAGTGAATCCGGATCATACCAGGCAAAACTAATAAAACAGTAAGCAAAATCCACCCATCCGGCTATTCATCTTCCGGTTTTGCATTTTACAATTTGCATTTTGAATTCCCTTAATACGCCCACTTCACCCAGATACTTCCCCAGGTGAACCCGCCACCGAAAGCAGCCAGGATGATGTTGTCGCCTTTCTTCAGTTTGTCTTCCCATTCCCAGAGGCATAGCGGAATGGTGGCATCGGTGGTGTTGCCATAGCGGTCGATGTTGACCATCACCTTCTCTTTGCCAACTCCCATGCGGCGGGCAGTGGCGTCGATGATCCGCAGGTTGGCCTGGTGCGGAACCAGGTATGAAATGTCGTCGGCGGTGAGGTTGTTCCGCTCCATAATCTCTGCAGAAACATCTGCCATCCGTGTCACGGCAAATTTGAATACAGGCTGACCCTCCTGGTAAATATAATGCTCCTTTGCATCAACGGTTTCGTGCGAAGGCGGTTTCAGTGAGCCTCCCGCTTTCATGTGCAGGTAATTCCGGCCTGAGCCATCAGTTCCCGCGATCGAATCCATGATCCCTACATTTTCGGTGGTGGGCTCAAGCAAAACCGCGCCGGCGCCATCGCCGAACAACACGCAGGTTTCGCGGGCAGTATAATCTGTAATGGACGACATTTTATCGGCACCTACCACGATCACTTTTTTGTACATCCCCGTTTCAACATATTTTGACGCCGTGATCAGGGTAAAAAGAAACCCGGAGCATGCTGCGTTGATGTCAAAGCTGAACGCATTCCGCAGGCCTGTCTTGTCGCTGATGATGTTCGCTGTTGCCGGAAAGGTCATATCAGGGGTAACTGTGGCGCAAATCAGCAGGTCGACATCTTCGGGATTTGTGCCGGTTTTTTCAAGCAGCCCTTTAACGGCTTCGGCGCCCATGTCTGAGGTTCCCAACCCCTCACCTTTCAGGATATGGCGTTCCCGGATCCCGGTGCGCGTCATAATCCATTCATCGGTGGTCTCCACCATGGCTTCCAGTTCCTTGTTTGTCAATATATAAGGAGGGACCCATCCATGGATCCCTGAAATTTTAGCCCTGAGCTTTGCCATTATCGTTTAGATATTGTTAGAAGAATACTGTTCGAGCGCATGCTTGATCCGTTGGGAGAGTTTTGCATCGTGTACCTCTTTGGCCATCAGGATCATCTTCCTGATGGCGTTGGCATTGGAGATGCCATGGCCCACAATCACGGTTGAATTCACCCCGAGGATCGGGGTTCCTCCATAGGTTTCATAATTAAACCTGTCGAGATAGGAGTCCTTGATGCCCCTTTTTACAAGCACACGATACATGGCTTCGACCTGCTTGAGCACAATGTTCCCAACAAAACCGTCGCATACGATCACATCAACATTGTCGCGGAACAATTCACGACCCTCCACGTTGCCGACGAAATTAAAATCTTTGGAATCCTTCATCATCTGAAAGGACGACTGGGTGGTCAGGCTTCCTTTTTTTTCCTCCGAGCCGATGTTCAGCAGTCCGACACGCGGTGTTTTCACATGAAAAACATGTTCGGCAAAAAGCGAACCCAGGATACCGAACTGGTACATCACATCGGGTTTGGCATCGGGATTTGTGCCAACATCAATAAGCACGGATGACCCACCGTTTTCCTTTGGAATAAAGGCCGGGGCGCTTGGCCGAATAATTCCCTGGATGGTGTTTACACTGTATATGGAGCCGACCATCATCGCTCCACTGCTGCCTGCACTGGCAAATGCATGAATCTCTTTGTGCTTCAGCATCTTGAACCCTACCGAGATGCTTGAATTTGGCTTGTTCACCAACGCCTTGGTAGGCTGCTCGTCCATCTCGATCAAGTCGGGAGCTTCTACGATCTCAAACTTGCCGGGGCTCACATTCTCTTCTTTCAGGAACGCCAATATCGCTTCCCGGTCACCAATCAATACAATTTGATCGGTGTCGGGAAGGTCCTTTTGAGCCAGAATAGCACCATGTATTGTGGCTTTCGGAGCAAAATCACCCCCTAAAACATCAAGACCGATTTTCATTGGCAGCGATTTAGGTAAAAAAACTATTCCGCAGAGGCCTTCACAACAGCTTGTTTTCCACGGTAATAACCGCATTCAGGGCAAACCCTGTGATATAAAACCGGGGCACTGCAATTTGAACAAATAGTGGTCTGTCGGGCAACGGCTTTGTCGTGTGTCCTTCTTTTATCCCTGCGGGTTGTCGAAATTTTATGTTTCGGATGTGGCATAATACAACTAATTTATATTTAACAATTTACGATTTCTTCTTTTTCAATTGGTTCAAAACGTCCCACCTCGGATCCTGTATGTGGCGCTCGCTCAACTCCTTCAGTTTATTCATAATTTCAGGGTCGCACTTGCTGTTCCCCTTTTCATCATCAGGATGGACCCTGCGTATCGGCAACATGAGGTGAATGTACTCATAGATAAACGGGCTGAGGTCGAATTGATGCGCCGTATCGGTAATAACCTGCACATCTTCACTCTCCTCGTAATAATGGTCGCCCAGTTTAACGATCAGACGCTCATTCCCGCTCACCTCAACATCCAGCAGTTCGTTGCAACGATCGCAGGAGACCCTCACCTTGCCTTCCAGTTTCAGGTGAAGGTCCATCATCCGCTCTTCCTTTGCCATCGTTACCTGCACCGCCACTTCTCCACCGATGATCTCAGTATCTTCAACCTGTTCAAAGAACTTATCGCCGATCTGAAAATCGAAAACATGCGTTCCTGAAGCTAGTCCCGTGAACGCAATCTGATATTGATCTGCGCGATTCAATTACTTGTAAAAAGTCTGCAAAATTAAAAATTAATTTGATGATTACCAAATACCTAATTCCTTCTATCTTTGTACAAGCCAACGACCAATTTAACCAGATGCGCTTATGATCAACCAATTAATCACTAAAATGCTCCCGCTGATGCCCAAAAAGCTGGTGTGGATATTTTCACGAAAATACATTGCCGGCGAAACGATTGATGATGCCATAAGGGTTTGCCGTGCGTTAAATGTACAAAAAATTAAAATTACCATCGACCTCCTGGGTGAGTTCATTACCCGCCTTGATGAGGCCACAGCCAATAAAACAGCCTACCTCGACATCATTGAAAGGGTTGAAAAAGAGAAAATTGACGGGAATTATTCGCTTAAACCAACCAGTTTTGGCTTGCTGATCGACCCGGAGGCCTGCTACCGGAACATTCGTGAAATTGTCGCCAAATCAGCCTCCTATGGAAATTTTGTTCGGGTCGACATGGAAGATTCCCAGTGCATCGACCTCGAAATCGACCTCTTCAGGAAGCTGCACCGCGAATTTCCTGAACATGTCGGACTGGTATTGCAGGCTTACATGAGGCGCACCCTGCAGGATATAAAGGAGATGAAGGATCTTCACAGTTCAGCAATACCATTAAACTTCCGCCTTTGCAAAGGCATTTATGTCGAGCCCGAAGCAATTGCCTATAAAAAATACCAGGAGATCAACGACCACTACCTTGAAGATCTTGAATTCATGTTTCAGCATGGGATGTATCCCGGGATTGCCACGCACGACAAACCCCTGGTGGAAGGAGCCTACAGGCTGATTGAAAAGTACCATGTCCCAAAAAGCAAGTATGAATTCCAGATGCTGTATGGTGTTACCCCCGATTTGCGCCAATCGATCGTTGATAAAGGGCACACCATGAGGGTTTATGTACCGTTCGGAAAGGATTGGTTCGGTTATTCAACCCGACGCCTGAAAGAGAACCCCAAGATGGCAACACACATTATCAAAGCATTGTTTATCAAAGGGTAAGCAAGTGTACAGGCAGCCGTTTACTTAAAAGCCTTCTCCAACATCCCATCCCCGCTCAGCTTCAGCCGGTCGAAATATGCCGGGGCTGGTTTTCCCAGGAGCTTATCCACGTAAATCCTGGCAAGGTACTGGCCCAGCATGAACCCCTGTCCGCGCAACCCGAGGAAAAGTCCCAGTTTCGGATCGATGATCATCCTTGGCTCCACATAATATCCGGCCCACACAGCCTGGAATCCGACTGAGGAGAGCTCGGGAATCCAGTTGGTGAATATTTCTGATGCAATTTCCAGGAAATCCTGTGAATTGATCCTGATGTTTTTATCCGCCTCCATCGCTTCGATGGCCGGGGAGGCGCAACCGATGATTTGTCCTGTTTCGGCAAGCTGCTGGCCGTAAACAGCCGTAAATCCCTTGTATCGCCTTCGGTCGATGAGCATGGGCAACGGCGCGCCATCCTTGCCAAGCATCGGCAAACGACGGGTGATGAACGCCTGGTGCCTGACCGGGAACAGGCCCGTTTCGATGTTCAGCCGGCTGGCAAATTTCTCCCCCTCGGGACCCAACGCGTTGATGAAGATTTCGGTTTCATATTCAACAAACCGGCGCTGATGGTTCTGAACCAGCACGGTGTAACGTCCGTTTACCAGGCTTACATCAATGAGCCTGCAATCCTCTTCCACCCTGCCTCCGTGGTCAATGCCCATCCTGCGGATCAGGTCGATCACCCTGCCGGGAGTGGCCTGCCAGCAATTGCGGGTGATCAGGGCCGACTGATAGGTGGCCAGGACCGGATTGATGCGGGGGGATATTTCTCGGGCAAAATCCTTGGGCTCGGCCATGTAAGCATCCGACCACGACATTGATTCGACCAGCGCCCGGTACATGGCGTCATCATGGGCGAATGTGACATAGTTGATGGGGCGGTAATCGATGTTGTGAATTTTTTGCAGATCTTTGAATATCTCATGGTTGCGGGTGGCGATGTCTGACAGCTCAGGCAACGAGAAATTCGGCCGGCCACCTGCAATGTTTCGCCACGAAGCGCCACGGCCGTAATTGAGCAGCACCGGCTCCATGCCTTCCTCCCCGAGGTAGCGGAACAGGGCGCTTCCCCCGATGCCTCCACCTGCTATCAGTGATTTTACCCTGATTTTTTCCGGCTTTTGTCCGTTCATTCCGGTTATCACCTTTTCATGAACCGACCGGGGATAGAGTTCGCCCATCGCCACCTGGTTCGACAGGGGGCCGCGGGGTGTTGGTTCTCCGACAATGGAGATGCCTGTTCCCAGGAGCGTCGTTTTCAGGCGTTTGATGCAGCGCTTGCCCCGGCATGCACCCATCCCGAGGCGTGTGGTATGCTTAACTTCGTCGACAGAAATGAACCTGCGGTCGCCGATGGTCTCCATGATCTCATCCATGGTTACATCGTCACAGTGGCATACATACGTGGTTTCCTTAGGCTCCAGCGTATAAGGTTTGAATTCAACGGGCGACGGAAAATTTTCCTTGACGATGAATCCGCGAACCTTGCTGAGCTCCTCCCCATGAACCGTCAGCGACCGAACCCGGGCAATGTTGGTCTTGTTGGGCTTGCGCATAATTTTCTCCACGATGCCCTCTCCAAGCTGTTTTCCGTGGTTGTCGACAAGGTAGCATTCCGATTTTTCAGCCACCTCATATTCGATGGGCATGAAAAGCCACTCTTTTTTCAGGTTGTACCCGAAAATGGCCAGCCCGGGACACTGGTACACACAGTCCATGCACCCGATACATTTCTGAAAATCGATCTCCGGCACGGTGCTGGTCGATGATTTGGTGATGGCGCCGTGCGGACAGGCAAAGGCGCAGGGGTTGCAGGCAAAGCCATACAGGCAGTCGATGAGCACAAAGCCCTTCTCGTTCATGCGTTCAGGGGTTGGCTGATACGGTTCGGGGATCACCCTGACAGGGTGCTGCTGCGAATCAATGTACTCTTTCGAAAGGGCGAGATATTCGTCATAATTAACCCGTTCGCCCATCTCCTGCAACACATCGAAGGCTGCCTGCCTTCCGCGGAGAACCGCACTGGTGCCCTCGCCGATGCGGATGGCATCGCCTGCCCCGAAGCAGCGGCGGGCGAACAGCTCATAGCCCTTGATAAGCAACTGGTCGTCCTGTACAAGGCCGGTACATATGTTAATTGCATCAATTCCGTCGATGATCTTTTCTGTTCCCGGAATGGGTTTAAAATCCTTGCATTCCGCCACCACTGCACCGGTGATGCCATCGTGGCTGCTGTTGGGAATGGCCTTCAGCAGGATGTGGGAGGTAAGCACCGGAATGCCGAGCCTCCTTACGCGGTTGGCCTGAACCGGAAATCCGCCTTCGCCGGGCATGGCTTCAAGGATGGCCTTCACGTGCGCGCCTGCCTGCATGAGCTGATATGAGGTGAGGTAACCGATGTTGCCTGCCCCGACGGTCAGGATGTTTTTTCCCAGCAGGGTCATCTCCTGGTTCATCATTTTCTGAACTACGGCAGCCGTAAACACCCCCGGCAGGTCGTCGTTTTCAAAGGCAGGCATGAACGGAACCGCGCCGGTAGCCACAATAAGGTATTCTGCATCGACAAAGTAAATCTCTTCGGTACGGATGTTTTTTACCGCAATACGGCCTCCTTCGAGGATATCCCACACGGTTGAGTTCAGGAAAATGCCCTCATGGTTTTCACCGGCAAGGGTCTTTGCAATATCAAAGCCACGCATCCCGCCGAATTTCTGCTCCTTTTCGAAAAAGAAAAACTGGTGGGTCTGCATCAGAAACTGTCCGCCGATTTTATCATTGTTGTCGATTACAATATTGCTCACCCTGTGGTTGTTCAGCTCTTCGCGCGCGGCGAGTCCGGCAGGACCGGCGCCGATGATGGCAACGGTTGTTTTATAGACGCTGAGCGGGGTCTCTTTGTTCAACGGCATACGATAGGGCGCAAAGTCGCGGGGAACCTCCTTCACCTCTTTCACGCCATCGATCCGGGTGATGCAGATGCGCTTGATCTGCCCGTCGACAAGCATTTCACAGGCCCCGCACTTGCCGATGCCACACTCAAGGCTGCGCTCGCGGTTGCTCAGGCTGTGGCTGTGCACCGGATGGCCGGCCTGGTGCAGGGCGGCAGCGATCGTAAATCCATTGTCGCCTGTAACTTTCTCACCCTCAAATAAAAACGTGGATGATTGTTGCTCTTGTATCTCAAGGATGGGGTGTTTTGTGATCTTATACATTTTCAGGAAGCGTTAACGGCGTCAAAATTACTTATTTTCCCGTTTCAAAACAGACCAATTGTTAATTATTTCACAGACGGATGTAAAATCCCAGTGTCACCCTGTTCTCAACCTGTATCCATTTGCTCACTTCCTTTTCATAATTCAGGCGGGTTTGAATGCTTGCCTTTAAAAATCTGCTGATCCTGACTTCAACGAAATTTTTGACAGCCAGGTCGATGGATTTCTCATAATTTTTAAAAACCAGCACATCGCATTTCCACCGGATACAGTCCAGGAAATTTTTGTCGACCAGCAAATGCAAGCCCAGTCCATATTCGAGCAGAAACCGTTTTCTCAGGGGAACGCCATAAAATTCAAGAATGTTCTGCTGTTCATAAATGCCGTTGTTGCGGATCCAGGTAAACTTGCCTGCCGATAAGCCAAGGTTGAGCGACCCCGTAAGCGGAAGGACGGAGGTGACGCCTGCTGAAAAGGTCCACAGCAAAGGGGTCAGGAAGGAGGCCTTGAGTGTTTTACGGAGGTTTCCTGCAGGATCGGTTGCATAGGCATACGAGTTAAACATGCATGTGGTGAGGTTTGAACAAACGGAAAAGGTCAGGTTTTTTGCCATCCGGATATCGATGGAGGTGTTCAGTGTGTTATCGTCGGGCTGAAACCGCGAAATGCTGTCAAAAAAATACTGGATCCCCAGTTCATGTGCAAAGGAGTTGGTGATGGTAAAATTCCTGTCGTTGAAAAACAAGAGCCGGTGATCAAAATGCTGAATGAGCGAAAGAAAATTTACGCTATTCCCCTGCTGCCAGTTGGAGAAGAGCAGGTTCGTGCCTGAAACTGCATATTCCAACTGTTGGGACAGGCGAAATTTTACCAGCGCATTTACCGGTGCGGCAGAATCCAGGGGCGACACACGCACAACCGTATCTCTCCAAACCAGGTTCTGCCCTGTTCCGGCAGCAGTGATCAACCAGGTGCACAGCAAAATCAACCCGTCCCTCCTTCCCATAACCTGCCCCGGCTTCCTGTTTAAAAAGAATCATGATCCCCTGATTGGCTTTTATGCACATAATTAACTCAAGTTTCGGGGTGCATTTGGAATTCTAATCCAACTCTACGATTCGAAACTCCCTATAGCCCTGAAATGGCGGAATACCTTCCAGCTGAAAAGTTCGTTTTCTGTGATGTTCATGCTGATTATCAATGTAAGCTATGACGGTATCTACTTCAGTG
>JBBQUQ010000024.1:0-38293 GCA_038212325.1 Bacteroidales bacterium | reverse complement strand
GTAAACTGCTCGTTCTGGTGGAAGTTTCAAAACCTTTAGTCCAAATTCAATCATTGTCTTGAGGGCTTTCGTGTAAACAATTAAGGCAAATGTTCCTGAAACATTTGCTTGTGCTGCTCTTTGCAAAGCCAAAATTGTCTTACCACTACCAGCACTGCCTTGAACTATAAAGCTATTGTTGAAGTCAATCATTACGATTTGTCGCTGTGTGTCGTCAAGGTTGCTGGTATACCAATCGTTAAGTTTCATATTTTTTTTCTGTTTAAAAGTTTACAAATTTATTCATCGTTTCAATTTAGCACTGTCGGTCAATCGGAGCACTTAGAATGACCGATAACAATTCTGCAGCCACAGAGTTGGAGTTATATTTGCCTTATAAACAATGTATGTTTGTAGTTAAGAAGATGAAAATGAACATTGTATGTCAGTATGACACAAAGGATTCGATATTTTGGGTGTTCAGCCATTTATTTGTTGATGGCTGTATTTGAATCGGCAAAACAAATATAGGGTAATTTAATGCTCCTGTGTGAAAATATTTGTGTAAAAAATATTTTTCTGATTTTAAATGTCCAGTTTATCCAATGGATTTTCAATCTGGTCAAACCCCTTGGTTGTAATATGGGTGTAAATCTCCGTGGTCTTGCTGCTTGCATGCCCCATCAACGCCTGGATATAACGCAAATCGGTTCCATTCTCAAGCAGATGTGTGCCAAAACAATGCCGCAATGTGTGTGTTGATGCTTTCTTTGTTATTCCTGCCTTACGGAATGCACCCGTTACAATGGTTTGCACACTGCTTTCAGAATATTGTTTTCCTTTGGCGCCTTCAAATAGCCACTCTTTGGGCCGGTATTCCTCAAAGTATTCACGTAGGATAGGTAATACTTTCTTAGATAGCAGCGTATACCTGTCTTTCCTGCCTTTTGCCTGCCTTACAAATACTTGCATGCGTGTGCTGTCAATGTCTGTGATTTTCAAATCGATCACCTCGCTTAGCCTTAATCCCGACGAATAGATCAACATAATAATGGCTTTGTGTTTGATATTTTTCACCTGATTGAAGGCACTGATGAGTTCCTTTTCGTTTAAGACGATGGGCAAAGTTCTTTCTTTGATGGGCCTTTCAATAAAATAAACCTTACGCTGCCCGCCCCGTACACGTTCGTAAAAGAATTTTATTGCATTGATCGACTGATTTTGATATGAGGTTGATATTTTCCGGTCAATCACCAGATATTGCAAAAATGCAATGATCATTTTATCGTCAATGCGTTCAATATCATATTTGTGGTAGTAGTTGATGAATTCTTCAAATAATCCTTTATAAGTCCTGATCGTTTTAGGGCTGTACCGGAGTTCTTGTAATTTTTTAAGATATTCTTCGGGACAGTTTCGATAATTGGCCGTATCAAATCGGGAAATGCGCCTGACCTTATCGTCGCTGACTTTTTCTTCTTCATATACCGGGTTGAAATTTTGAGCTTGTGCAGCATGTTTTATTTCTTGCAAAAGCTTTTCGGAAAATGGAATTGACCACCATTTGTTCTTAGTGTCCCAATTATTAAAGGGCATTTTCTTTATGATCTCACTGAGCGCTTTATTATAAGTAAAGATTAGCCTTAACCTGCCTGTTTTCGTTTTGATGATCAGCAGTTCGTTGGTTTTGATTGTTCTATGAGAAGTTGAGCTTACCTTGACGTTTACGTCATCATGAACAATAAGTTCATAAATTCGCTCATGGAAGTAATCCTTGATCAGGTCTAAATTTCCGGGGTAATTGGGTACAACCCAGCAAAATTGTTTTTTATCCCATCTGTTGTAATGCATCCCGCGGATGAAATGAATATCCAAGGAATTCTTTGGCAGTTTTAAAATAATCGTCCTCCCAAGCACCTCAACCGAAACATTTTTATTGTTATGTGCTTTCGTGCTGATCTCCGCATGATCAACATGTTGGTCCGATGATTTTATTGATTGTTTGTTTGGATATTCAATTTCCGGAAATAGTAAAATCAAATGCTTAAATGCCTTAACGGAATATGGTATATGCCAGGCATTCAGGATTTGACTCCACATCGCTCCGCTAATTTTTTTTATAACTGACGCGGTTTCTTCATTGTTTGGAACTTCGACTTTGATTCTGGTTCCACTTTTGAATTCAATTTTAGAGGCTTTCATGATGCTTTATTTGTGGTTATTACTTAAAAACAGCGGATAGTCACAGTCATACGAAAGTTTTTGTTCTTGTTATTTCGTATACTGCAATGATAATTATAATGCTTAATCGGGTTTTGTACCAAAAGGTAATACATGAAAAGAGTTTTTTTTTGTGCCCTTGAACCTTGATGATATTTTAATATTTTAGCTGAAAATTTCATTTATGATCCATCCCGCACTCCTGAACCCCAAAAGCATTGTTGTTATTGGCGGTTCCAACGATATCCAGAAACCCGGCGGAGCTGTTCTCAGCAACCTGATCGAAGGTAATTTCCAGGGAAAACTCTATGTAACCAACCTCAAGGAGACCGAAGTCCAGGGAATAAAGAGCTTCCAGGATCCGGCGCAATTGCCTGAGGTCGACCTTGCCATCATTGCCATCGCGGCGAAATTCATCCCGGATACGGTGGAATTGCTGGTTAATCAAAAAAATACACGTGGTTTTATCATCCTTTCCGCGGGCTTCAGCGAGGAAAACCATGTCGGCAGACTCCTGGAACAACAGGTTGTGCAAACCATCGGCAGGGCAGGGGGATCGCTGATCGGCCCCAACTGTATTGGTGTGCTTACGCCGTCGTATCACGGGGTCTTTACGAAACCGATCCCCAAACTCAATCCCAAAGGGTGCGATTTTATCTCAGGTTCAGGGGCTACGGCCGTTTTTATCATGGAGGCGGGTATCCCGAACGGGCTCACTTTCTCCCAGGTTTTCTCTGTCGGAAACAGCGCCCAGCTTGGCGTGGAGGAGATCCTGGCGCATCTTGACGAAAGTTTCGACCCGGCGACCAGTTCCAGGATCAAATTGCTCTACATCGAAACAATATCAAAACCGCAGATGCTGCTGAAACATGCCGCATCGCTTATCCGCAAGGGGTGCAGGATTGCCGCCATCAAGGCAGGATCGTCCGAAGCGGGCAGCCGGGCGGCCTCCTCGCATACAGGTGCGCTGGCCAGCCCGGATGTCGCCGTTGATGCGCTCTTCCGCAAAGCAGGAATCGTGCGTTGCCATGGCCGCCAGGATCTGATCAGCGTGGCATCCGTCTTCTCTTTCCCGGAACTTAAAGGAGAAAACATGGCCATCATCACGCATGCCGGCGGTCCGGCGGTGTTGCTCACCGATGCGCTGTCAAACGCGGGAATGCATGTTCCGCATATTGAAGGTCCTGCATCAACAGAACTCCTGGCACAGCTCTATCCCGGATCGTCTGTGGCCAATCCCATCGATTTTTTGGCGACCGGTACAGCGGAACAACTCGGCACCATCATTGATTACACCGATCAGAAGTTCAGCGGGATCAACGGAATGGCCGTGATCTTCGGAACGCCCGGATTAACGCCGGTATTCGACGTGTATGACCTGCTTGACCGGAAAATGCGGTCATCCGGTAAGCCGGTGTACCCAATCCTGCCTTCTGTGCTTACCGCCGGTGAAGAGGTAAGCGAATTTGTTGCGAAAGGAAATGTGTTTTTCCCCGATGAGGTGGTATTCGGCAACGCGCTGGCCCGGGTCTATCACACACCGAAGCCTGCCCCGGCAGACCCGGATTTGCCGACTGTTGACCTGGAAAAAATCAGGGCCATCATTGATACCTCTGCTAACGGGTACATTTCCCCGGAAGCCATCCAGGGACTCATGGATGCCTGCGGGGTTCCCAGGGCGGGGGAAGCGGTGGTGAAGACTGCGGAAGAGGCCATGCAGTCGGCTGCACAACTTGGCTACCCGGTGGTTATGAAGGTGGTTGGCCCGGTGCATAAGTCGGATGTGGGGGGCGTGGTGCTAAATGTGAAGGATGAAGAATCGGTTGCCCGGGAGTTCAGCCGCATGATTACTATCAAAGATACTACTGCGGTCCTTATCCAGCCCTTGCTCTCAGGCATTGAACTCTTCGTGGGCGCCAAGTTTGAACCGAAGTTCGGCCACCTCATCCTCTGCGGGATGGGAGGCATCTTTATCGAGGTGTTGAAGGATGTTGCTGCCGGGTTGTCTCCGTTAACCATGGATGAGTCTCTTGCCATGATCCGCAGCCTGAAAAGTTACAGGATCATCCGGGGGGTTCGTGGCCGGCAGGGGGTGAATGAAGAGATGTTTGCCGAGGTAATGGTTCGCCTGTCGGCTCTCCTCAAAGCTGCGCCCGAGATCATCGAACTTGATTTTAACCCGCTGCTTGGCAGCTTGGAGAAGGTGGTGGCGGTGGATGCCAGGATCAGGATTGAAAAACGTGACAGGGTAACAGGATAAACTAAGAGACTGTTTAAATTTTATTTGTCTTTGTGCAAACTGACCTCTCCCCGGCCCTCCCCTTGAAGGGGAGGGAGGCATAAATCGTTGATTGTTAATGTTTTTGTTGCATTTTTTCAAGTGAAATCAATCATTTTGGATTATAAAAACATATAATTCGATCCTGGCACCAGGTCTCCCTCCCCTCCAAGGGGAGGGTCGGGGAGAGGTCAATACCAGCTGGTTAGAAGTTTAAAACATTTTTTTTTAATTTTTTAAACAGTCTCTAAGTAACTTGATAATTGTTAACGCCGTCACACGTCACGTTAAAGTCCGATCTGCTGTAAAAACATCCCGATCAGTGCAGGTTTCAGCGCAATGGTGAATATCACTCCGAACAGGGCTCCCCACAGATGGGCATCATGGCCGATGTTGTCGCGGCCGTTTTTAGCCATGTAGTATTCATAGCCAACATACAGGACGCCAAAAACCGGCGCCGGGATCGGTACCGGGATTAAAAAGAGGAATATTTTACCGGCGGGAAAGAGGATGATGCTTGCAAATACAACAGCTGATACCGCCCCTGATGCTCCAACTGCATTATAAAATACATCGTTTTTATTTTTACCGTATGCAGGGATGATAGAGAGGATCAGCCCTCCGACATATAGTAGGATGAAGTAAAGCCCCGACTTCCCCGGGAAGTAGATCTTAAAATATGATTCAACAATAACCCCGAAAGAATAGAGCACAAGCATGTTGATGAACAGGTGCACGAAGCCGGCATGCAGGAAGCCATAGGTGAAGAACCTGTACCACTGGTTGCTGTGCTTTACGTCGTAGGCATTGAAGCGGAGCCTGGCAAACCACTCTTCGCTGCTCAGGGCATAGGCGGAAATGGCGACGGTGAGAAAGATGATGAGGTAGGTGAGGACCATAAAGAGATGGTGAAATGGTGAAATGGTGAAATGGTGAAATGGTGAAATGGTGAAATTAGTTCGTGGTTTCGGTTTTTTGATCCTTGGTAAAGTCGATTTCGGAGCCAAGAACGCTGTGGGGGATCATGAAAACGGCCATCAGGACGATTGATGCTAGAACCGGCCAGAGTTTATTTTCGCGGTTCTTCTTCAGGATCACCAGTGCGATCACCCAGAAGATAAAGGCGACAAGCGATTTATTGTCTGTAAGGTCATGCCCGAAAGGCCAGCCGGTCCAGTAAGCGCCGAAGGCAAATTTCTGCACGATAGGGCCAAGGATCAGCCCGCCGATGCCCACGGAAATCACGGTAATCCAGGCATATAAATAGGTGTTTTTGCCCCTGAAAATGATCATCAGGCCGGCAAGTGTAGAAAACAGCATCGCAAAAAACATGAAGAAGATGTGCGGGAACAGGATATACCGGGGCACATACCCTGTATATCGCAATACAGCGGGATGGTCATTAAGTAAAATCCGCTGTTCACCTTTAACGAGGGTCACTTCATACATCACTTTTCCGGCAGGAGGTTGATGGGGAAGGGCGCCGATGAGCGTATCGCCATGGCGTTGCATGGGGTGTATCTCCCAGTTATCAAGGCTTTTGAAACGGCGCAGCCTGATTTCGCCCCCGACAGAGGTGTCGGGAACCACTACGGTCACTTTTGCATCATCTGAAAGGTCGTAAGATCTGATCAGGCCGTATTTGATCTTCTGGCCGCCGATCTCAGTTTGTCCGCGCACCGGGTAAGTCGGTCCGGTCATCCGCTGGTAGACGGCACTTCCCAGGGTGATTGCAATGGCTAAAAGCCAGATGGAAAATGATTTCAGGATTTTTAGTATGATTTTCATGGGAATTCTGTATATTTTTCAGCGTGATCTGCGTTAATTTTCGCAGCGGCAAAGATAACTATTTGATCTGATATCTGTGAAGGATGTCATATGCTGATTGATGAATGTTTGTCCGGATGTTCATTTCCGATAATTTATGGTTTTCAGCCGAGGGGTAAACCCGGTTCGAGAGGAACACATAAAGCAGTCCATTGGCCGGGTCGGCCCAGATATAGGTGCCGGTGAATCCCGAATGGCCGAAGCTCCGCGGGGAGGCCCCTGGGCATGTTGGCCCATCCAGGGCAGGATTCAGTGCAGGTTTGTCAAATCCAAGGGCCCGGCGGTTTCCCTTTTCCGGAAATTGCACCCGGGTGAATTCGCTCACAGTTGCCGGAGTGAGGTACTGCTTTCCGCCGTAGGTTCCACCCTGCAGCAGCATCTGGAGGATCACAGCCAGGTCGGCGGCATTGCTGAACAATCCGGCATGGCCCGATACTCCGCCGAGCATGGCTGCCCCCGGATCGTGCACCTCGCCCCAAACGAGTTGTTTCCTGAATTCGTTGTCGTACTCGGTTGGAACGAGCCGCGACATGTTGAACCGGTCTCGCGGTTTAAAGCCCATGGTTAATAGTCCGAGCGGCTTGTAGAATGCTGAATCGAGAAATTTGCCGAAGGACTGGCCGCTGATGCGTTCAACAACAAGGCGCAGAAGGTAAAAGCCGAGATCGCTGTATTTATAGTCACGAGAACTCCGCAGCGGCGAACCGGCGATGCGTTTGTAAATGGTATCGGAATAGGTTTCACGGATATAGAGGTTTTGGGCAACCCTTTCCGGGAATTCTGCCGATGGTTCAGGTTGATAGATACCCGGGTCGGCCTCGCCGTTAAGCATCGTGGCTTTATAAAACGGGATCCAGTCCTGCAATCCGGCCTGGTGTGTCATCACATCCCTGATCTGCAGGTTTGCCTTGTTGCTTCTCTTCAGAAAAGGCAGGTACCTCCCCAGGCTGTCATTGAGCTTTATCCTGCCTTCATCATACAACTTCATGATTGCAAGCGAGGTAGCTGCAACTTTCGTTATGGAGGCCAGATCGTAAATGTGCTGCATGGTTGCCTTCACAGTGTCTTCATACCGGGGCTGTCCGAATGCTTTTTCATAGTATATCTTCCCATTCTTTGCAAGCAGGATCTGGCAACCGGGGAATGCGCGAGCTTCTATGCCTTTCAGGGCTATTGAGTCAATTTCATCGAGTGCCTGCCTGGGAATGCCAATCTCCTCAGGCACGACATTCTCCAGCCTGTCCTTTTCAGTCTGATCACCTGCTCCATAGGGAAACAAGGCGGTTGATACAGGTAGCTTGCCCCTGGCCCCGATACCCCCGAAAATGATTTCGGCAGCAGCGTGTTCGGTCGACAGGTTCTCCTGGTAAGCAACGATTACCGCCTCCGGTTTGTTGAGACGGGGAATCCGTGCAAGCGAATAGGGTGTTCCAAAGATGACGAGGATGGTGCGGTTAACGAGCGTTATCGTGTCGATAAGCCGGAGTATGTCGTGGGTAAGTCCGAAAGTATCCGCTGAATTGCTGCTGATGCCATGTATACCAAGGATCACGATATCAAAGGCTATGACCTGGCGGAAGATGCTGTCGGCAAAGGCCCTGGTGAAATTTCGGGGAGTGTTGAAGACAGCAACAGGGAAGTACCGGTTTATGGTTGACTGGAAGATATTTGGTAGTGAATCACCGATCGACAACTCCGCAATTTTCCGATGGTCAAGACCTGCCAGGGGGATCATCTGCATCTTGTTTTTCACCAGGGTCACCGATGCCTTGGCCATCCTATGGTTCAGTACTTCCGCTTCGGGCGGGTTGAGATCAGCAACCAGGTTATCTGTATGTATGAAAGACTTTTTGCCAACTCCAAGATGCTGCTTCAGTGCCAGCATGCGTTTGCACCTGGATTCCAACATCGAATCGGTAAGCAATCCGCTGTCGATAGCGGTTTTTATACCTCTTACGGCAATTTCCACATGTTGTGGCAGCAACAGGATGTCATTTCCTGCCAGGAGGGCCCTGACTTCGATCTCCCCGGGTTTATGGTTTTTCGTGACTCCCTTCATGTCAAGTGCATCGGTGATCACATACCCTTTGAAGCCGAGTTGCTCCTTTAAAAGGCGGGTGACGACGCTTTGTGAAAGGGTAGCCGGGGTATTTTCAGCCGAATCGAGGCATGGCAGGTAGAGATGGGCAATCATCACGCCTTCAACGCCTTCGCGGATCAACTCACGGAAAGGGGATAACTCGACAGAATCGAGGCGCTGCCTTGAGTGTTTGATGACCGGCAGCGAAAGATGTGAATCGGAATCGGTGTCCCCATGGCCGGGAAAATGCTTGGCAGTGGCCATAATTCCTTCAGACTGCATCCCTTTCATGTACATTACGCTCTTGCGGGCAACAAGGTCGGGGTTTTCGCCGAACGACCTGAAGCTGATGACCGGATTTTCAGGATTATTGTTGACATCGGCGACCGGGGCAAAGTTGACATGCACGCCCAGCCGTCGGCAACTGCGTCCAATCATCCGTCCCATCTCATAGATCATGGAATCATCAGCGATTGCCCCGAGGGCCATCTGTCGCGGAAAGGAAAACGCGCTGTCGAGCCGCATGCCCAGCCCCCATTCCGCATCGATGGTAATAAGCACAGGCGTTTGCGTTTCCTGCTGCAGGCGGTTGGTCAGGTTCGCCTGGTTTACCGGTGATCCTTTGAAGAAGCAGACTCCGCCAACATTGTTTTGTTTAACCACCCGGATGAGACTGTCGTTGTATGTCGAATCTTTCCATGAGTATGCCCTGATGACCATCAACTGGGCGATGCGCTGCTCGATGGTGAGTGAGCTGTAGACAGAATCCACCCATTTGGTATTTTTTTCCTGGCCTTCAGCCGGATGCACAGAAAGAATGAAGAGGATGATTACAAATATTGGTGATGAGAATAAAATGCGTTCCAGGTATTTCATTGGTTAATTTATTTCACGAAGTTACACGAAGTAGGCACGAAGCCGCACGAAGATGCTCCCAAATCTTTTCTTTTTTTATTAACATGCCACAGGACCCCTGTTGTTATTGTAATATCTTTGCCATGTTTACGTTACCAACCAGAGAAGCCCCGCAATTCGTCATTCGTCACTTGTAATTCGTCATTTGCAAAATGTTATCAATCCAGGAATTAGAAAAGATCGCCACCCAGGTCAGGCGTGATATCATCCGCATGGTCCATGGGGCATCCTCAGGCCATCCCGGCGGACCCCTTGGCAGCGCCGACTTTCTCGTTGCGCTCTATTTTAAGATCATGAAGCCCGACCCGCATGCCTTCACCATGAACGGCAGGGATGAGGACCTTTTCTTCCTTTCCAACGGACATCTTTCGGCCGGGTGGTACAGTATTTTAGCACGATACGGATACTTCGGAATAAATGAACTGGGAACCTTCCGCAAACTGGGCTCACGCCTGCAGGGGCACCCGACCACTGCAGAAGGGTTGCCCGGTATCCGGATGAGTTCAGGTTCGCTCGGGCAGGGCTTGTCGGTTTCGATCGGGGCCGCATTAAGTAAAAAGCTGAACAACGATGATCACACGGTATATTGCCTGATGGGCGACGGTGAACTTCAGGAGGGTCAGAACTGGGAAGCGCTGATGTTTGCTGCAGGCAATAAGGTGGATAACCTGGTAGCGGTGGTCGACTTCAATGGTGTTCAGATCGACGGACCCAATGATAAGGTATTGCCTATGGGCGACCTCCAGGCCAAATTCGAAGCCTTTGGATGGAATGTGCTGCCAATGTACGGCAATGACATGACCGAGGTGGTCGACACCCTTAAAAAGGCGCAATGGTACACCGGCCAGGGGAAACCGGTGATGATTCTCATGACGACCCACATGGGAGCAGGGGTCGATTTCATGCTCGACGACCATGAATGGCACGGAGTTTTCCCCAATGATGAACAAACAAAAACGGCGCTGGCGCAACTGGATGAGACGATCGGAGACTATTAAAAGGAATTACGAATTACGAATTACGAATTACGAATTGTGTCGTTCGTCGTTCGTACTTCTTTTGGTGTTGATTTTCCTTTCAGCCGGAGGGTTTTCCCAGAATGCAAAGGAGCAGGAGAAGCCCAGGCCCACCACGCGCATCCTGTTTGTGTTCGATGCCTCGCAAAGCATGTACGGGCGGTGGCAGAGCGATACAAAATTTGACCTTGCGGTAAGGCTGTTCTCAAACATCCTCGATAGCCTGCGCCCGTTGCCAAACCTTGAACTGGCGTTACGCATGTATGGTCACCAGAAACAATTTCCACCACAGGATTGCAACGATACCCGGCTGGAAGTTCCCTTTGCGAAAGACAACATCAACAGGATCAAACATACGCTTAAGACCACAATCCCCAAAGGAACCACTCCCATTGCCTATGCCCTTTCGCAGGCAACGAAAGATTTTCCGCCTTGCGACAACTGCCGGAATGTGGTGATCCTGATCACCGACGGACTTGAAGAATGCGGCGGCGACCCTTGTGCCGTATCGCTTGAATTGCAGAAAAAGGGAATTGTACTCAAGCCGTTCATCGTGGGGATCGGAAGGAATTTCAAAGAGCAGTTTGATTGTGTGGGGACTTACTTTGATGCCTCAAACGAAAAAGAATTCCGCAATGCGCTCAAGGTGATCATTTCACGTACCTTAAACCCCACCACGGTACAGGTTAACCTGCTCGACGCCTACGGCAAGCCGACAGAAACCAATATCAACATGACTTTTTATGACAACTTTTCGGGACTTGTTAAATACAATTTCATTCATTCGTTCAATGCAAAGGGCTTGCCCGACACCCTGGATATTGATCCGCTGATATCCTATGACATCGTTGTGCATTCGATCCCGCCGGTTCGCAAAGATTCGGTAAAACTGACCGCCGGCACCCACAAAATTGTCGGGATTGATGTTCCCCAGGGTTCCCTCATGTTCAAGGCCAGCGGTAACAGCACGCTGAAATTCCTGCCCTGCATTATCAGGAAAAAAGGTGAATCTGAAACAATCAATGTTCAGCAGTTTGATCAGATCGAGAAGTACCTGATCGGGTCGTATGATGTTGAGATACTGTGCCTTCCAAGAATCATGGTGAAAGATGTCGAGATAAAGCAAAGCCATACGACCACCGTTGAAATGCCACTGCCCGGCATCGCGGTAATCCAGAAATCGACCAACGGGTACGGCAGTTTGTACCTCGAGGATAAAAGCAACCTGGAGTGGATTTATAACCTGCGCGACAATCAGCAGCAGCAGGAAACGCTCTATTTGCAGCCGGGAACCTACCGGGTTGTATTCCGTTCAAAATATTCCAATCAGTCATCCTATACGACTGAAAATACCTTTAAGATTGAACCCGGACAAACGATCAATTTAAAATTATAACCGAACTGAGATGACCGAGTATATTAATCAAGGCTCCAAAGACACCCGCTCGGGATTTGGGGAAGCGTTGCTTGAACTTGGGCGGCAAAACCCGGCTGTGGTTGCATTATGCGCCGACCTTACAGGATCATTGAAAATGGATGCATTTGCCCGTGAATTTCCCGGCCGTTTTATCCAGGTCGGGATCGCCGAAGCAAACATGATCGGTATTGCCGCCGGGTTGACCATCGGCGGGAAAATTCCTTTTACCGGAACATTTGCCAACTTTTCGACCGGGAGAGTATACGATCAAATTCGCCAGTCGGTGGCTTATTCCAATAAAAACGTCAAAATATGCGCATCGCATGCCGGACTTACCCTGGGCGAAGACGGTGCAACGCACCAGATCCTCGAGGACATTGGCCTGATGAGGATGCTTCCCAACATGACGGTGATCAACCCGTGCGATTTTAACCAGACCAAGGCTGCCACCCTTGCTGTTGCAGGTCATCAGGGCCCTGTTTACCTGAGGTTTGGCAGGCCGAAGTGGCCCAATTTCACACCCGCAGGCCTGCCCTTTGCGATTGGCAAGGCCCTCCTCTTGAATGAAGGAACTGATGTGTCTGTTTTTGCCACCGGCCATATGGTTTGGAATGCGTTGCAGGCTTGCAAAATTCTTGACGAACAGGGCATTCATGCTGAAGTGATCGACATTCATACGATCAAACCGCTCGACGAGGATGCGATTCTCGCCTCAGTCATTAAAACAGGATGTGCCGTTACAGCCGAAGAACACATGCGCAACGGAGGGCTTGGCGACACCATCGCTCAGTTGCTTTCCCGCAGGCATCCTGCCCCGGTAGAGATGGTAGCCGTGAACGACACATTCGGTGAAAGCGGAAAGCCGGAAGAGTTGCTGAAGAAGTATGGCCTTGATGTGCCTGACATCGTGGCGGCGGCGCTTAAAGTAATTTCCAGGAAATAGTCTTCATTTTACAGACCTTCCAGGTTAGACCTTCCAGGTTTTCAAAACCTGGAAGGTCTGAGTGAGTGAGTTACCCCATCCGTTTGGTCTGATCGTTGCGTTGCAGCAAGATCGGAATTTCCCTGTCAACATAGAGCGGCACCGTTTCAACAGTGACATTGCTTGTATCCAGCCCCAGCGCCCTGACTTCCGTGATGCCAAAGCGTTTGAAAATGGCGTACAGGTCCATGACAAACTGTTCCTTCGGCGGAAAATCAAAGTCGTAATTCTGAATCCGGTCGATCACCACAAAGCGGAAATCAGCGCTGACCATGTGTTTTCTCAGTGATGCATAGCGGCTCATCATGTCAATCTCCTGGTTATGGCTCAACTCCTCAAGAACCTGCCTGAAAAAAAGATTTACCCGAGGCTGTACTTTAAACCCTATCTTGAAATCCACTTTGATCATGATTCCGGGAATGATATGGGTGATCTTGTATTCCAGCACATGCGGTTCGTCGAGGATATCCACATGCAGCATCCAGTAAAGGTCGGCACGTTTCGGGTGCTTGTTCAGGATTGAATAGATGATCTTCGACTCGATATCGGTAACCTTGTTGGCTTTGGTGAGAAATACCAGGTTCGTGGCATATTTTGGAACCGTGTGATCATGGCTCAGGTCAGTAATCACATCTACATATTTCTCAATTTGCAGGAATTCGATGAAACTGTTCTTGATTCGCCTGCCACTGAACCATACGTACATGATCATAAACAGGAAACCGCCCAATAGGAGCGTGAACCAGCCTCCATGCATGAACTTGTTGAGGTTTGCCACCAGGAAGGAGCCTTCGATGGAAAGGTACACGATCAGGAACACGATGATAACATATACCGGGATCTTTTTATAATATAGATAAATGCTCAGCAGGCAGGTGGTCATGAGCATGGTGATGGTGATCGACAGGCCATATGCCGCTTCCATATTGGTGGAACGCTGAAAGAACAATACCACGAACAGGCATGAGAAATAGAGCATCCAGTTGAGGCTGGAAATATACATCTGACCTTTGATATTGGTGGGGTAGTTGATCTTGATCTTTGGCCAGAAGTTCAGCGATATGGCTTCACTGATCAGCGTATAGGACCCGCTGATCAGGGCCTGGCTGGCAATGACGGCTGCGGCGGTGGATATGATGATCCCGAAGATCAGGAACCAGTGGGGCATGATGGAAAAGAACGGATTGGTCCATTCGTAGATGCTGTCGGAGTTCAGGATGATCCATGAACCCTGCCCGAAATAATTGAGCAGCAGCATCAACTTGACGTAGATCCATGTGATACGGATGTTTTTCAGCCCGCAATGCCCCAGGTCGGAATAAAGTGCTTCGGCACCCGTGGTGCAGAGAAACACTGCTCCCATGAGCAGGAATCCCTGGGGATATTTTGTGAGAAAAACATAGGCATAATGCGGGTCGATTGCTTTCAGGATCATCGGGCTTTTGATGATCTGCGAAAACCCGAGCACCCCAAGCATCGCAAACCAGACGAACATGATGGGCCCGAATGATTCGCCGACAGCCTTCGTGCCGAATTTCTGCACAAAGAACAGCCCGGTGATGATCACGATAACGATTGGCAGGACCGGGATGCGGGGATTTATAATGGATAGACCTTCCACGGCTGAAACAATGGTGATGGAGGGGGTGATCACGCCGTCGGCCAGCAGCGTGCTTCCGCCGACAATGGCGAAGAGATAGGCCCATTTTGCCCTCTTCCGGATCAGGGCAAACAGTGAGAATATGCCACCTTCCCCGTTGTTGTCGGCCCGGAGGGTGATGATGATGTACTTTACAGTGGTCTGAAGGGTGAGTGTCCAGAAAATGCACGACAGACCGCCCATGATGAAGGGAGCGGTAATTGAACTTGCCCCGGCCACAATGGCTTTCATGACATATAGCGGGGAGGTTCCGATATCCCCGTATATGATGCCAAGGGTGATCAGTAACCCGGCTGCTGAAATCGCCTGTGTGTGACTCTTGTGTACGGGGCCCCGCATAATGGTAACGGATTAACCTGTGAAAAAACAGGCAAATGTAACTCTTTTTTCAGGGTGAAAAGGATCAGATGTCAATAACGTGATGTCAATAACGTGAAAGGTTTATTGCTATCCCTCATGTTTGGTGTTGTCGACTCGCTGAAGCAACACCGGAGTTTCCTTGTCGATGTAAAGTGGCACTGTTTCAAAGGTGACATTGCTGGTATCCAGTCCCAGTGAATTAATCTCACTGATGCCGAACCGTTTGAGGATCGCATACATATCCATGATGAACTGTTCCCTCGGAGGGAAGTCGAAATCATAGTTCTGGATGCGGTCGATCACAACAAAACGAAAATCACTCGACACATTGAACTCCCTGAGTGAATCATAATGGCTCAGCAAGTCAATTTCCTTATTCCTGCTCAACTCTTCGAGCACCTGCCTGAAAAACAGGTTGACCCGCGGCTGCACTTTAAAACCAATCTTGAAATCAACCTTGATTAATATTCCCTGGATGATGTGCGTTACCTTGTATTCAAGCACATGGGGCTCGTCGAGGATATCAATATGCAGCATCCAGTAAGTATCGGCCCGTTTTGGCTGCTTGTTTAAAATTGAATAGATGATCTTTGACTCGATATCCGTATCCCTGTTCGCTTTGGTCAGGAAAACCAGGTTTGTGGCGTACTTTGGAAGTGATTTATCCCTGGAAAGGGCTTTGAGAATATCAAAATAGTTTTCAATCTGCAGAAACTCGATGAAACCGTTCTTGATTTTCCGTCCGTGGAACCATACATACATGATAATGAAGAGAATACTTCCAAGCATAAAAGTAAAATACCCCCCATGAAGGAATTTATTCAGGTTTGCTATCAGAAAACCGCCTTCGATTACAAGGTAAACGAGCAGAAACAAAGCGAGCATGTACTTCGGAACATGTTTGTAAAAGAAATATATCCCAAGCAAAATGGTTGTCATCAACATGGTAATGTTGATCGTAAGCCCATATGCGGCCTCCATGTTAGCTGATTTTTGAAAATAGAGTACAATGCAGATACAACAAATATAAAGGATCCAGTTGATGGTAGAGATGTACATTTGCCCTTTGATATTTGTAGGGTAGTTGATTTTAACCTTTGGCCAGAAATTCAGCGAGATGGCTTCACTGATCAGGGTGAAGGAGCTGGTGATCATGGCCTGGCTCGCGATGATGGCAGCAACCGTGGCGATGATGATGCCCGGCATGAGGAACCAGGAAGGCATGATGGCAAAAAAAGGGTTGGTCCATTCATTCACACGATCGACATTCCTTAGGAGCCAGGCTCCCTGCCCGAAATAATTCAGCAAAAGGCAAACCTTCACAAAACCCCACGTAGCCCTGATATTGCTCCGGCCGCAGTGGCCAAGGTCAGAATAGAGCGCATCGGCCCCCGTGGTGCATAAAAATACCGCACCCAACAGGACAAACCCATGCGGGAATTTTGTCAGGAAATCAAACGCATATACAGGATTCAGCGCATTCAGGATCTCCGGATATTGAATCAGTTGAAAAAAACCAAGAATGCCAAGCATGGAAAACCAGATAAACATGATCGGGCCAAAAGATTTACCGATCATTTTCGTTCCGAATTTTTGAATCAGAAACAAAAAAGTGATGATTATCAATGCGATAGGTACTACCGGGATCCGCGGGTTTTTGATCAGCGTGCCTTCAATGGCCGATACAATGGTGATGGCAGGTGTAATGATACTGTCGGCCAGCAGCGTGCATCCTCCGATCATGGCAAAAAGGTAAGCCCATTTGGCCCTTTTCCTGATCAGGGCAAACAATGCAAATATTCCACCTTCCCCCTTGTTGTCGGCACGTATGACGAAGGTGATGTATTTGATGGTGGTTTGTAAGGTCAGCGTCCAGAAAATGCAAGAAAGCCCGCCAAGGATAAATGGTGCGTGAATGGTATGTGCCCCGGCGATGATGGCCCGCATGACATAGAGCGGGGAGGTTCCGATATCTCCGTAAATAATCCCCAGTGTGACAATCAACCCTGCGGTGGTTATCTTATCAATCTGGCTTTTACTTACCGACCGGTCCATCATGTTTATGTAATTTTCTTGCTGCTCATGATCTTCCTGATGAAAGCAATGATCATCGGTAACAGCGAGATAAAGATAATGCCAAGGATGACAACAGTGAAATTATTTTTCACCACGGGAATGTTGCCGAAAAAATAACCTGCTGCAGAAAAAGAGGCAACCCATATTACAGCCCCCACAATGCTGAAAGAGATGAACCTGATGTACGTCATGGTTCCCACACCGGCAACAAAAGGAGCGAAGGTGCGGATGATGGGCATGAAACGGGCGATGATAATTGTTTTCCCGCCGTGCTTTTCGTAAAAGGCATGTGTTTTATCGAGGTATTCACGCCGGATGAGGCGGTAGTTTTTCTCGTAGACCGTTTGACCCAGGAGTTTTCCGATAAAATAATTGGTATTGTCGCCGAAGAAGGCAGCCCCGACAAGCAATGGGATAATGACAAACAGGCTGAGCGGATGGCTGTCCATTGCAGCAACGGTTCCGGCTGCAAACAGCAACGAATCGCCTGGCAGAAAAGGTGTTACCACGAACCCGGTCTCCATGAAAATGATGGCGAAGAGGATCAGGTAGGTCCAGGTTTGATATTCGGTAACCCATAGCTGCAGATGGGTGTCAATGTGAAGAATGATATCGAGGAAATTCTTTAAGAAGTCAAGCATGGTTTATTGGTTTAGTTGAAGATCATCCGGAGGATAAAGAAAAGTAGTCCCGAAAGAACAACCGTCACCGGAAGGGTGATCAGCCAGGCGATCAGGATATTTTTAACAGTTCCCATTCTCAAATTCTGCCTGCCACCCCCGGCGACCATGGAACCTGCAATACCGGACGATAAAACGTGCGTCGTACTAACCGGAAGTCCGAGCATTGTCGAAACGGTAATAGTGCTTGCAGCAACAATTTCGGCGCTGGCACCCTGGGCGTAGGTAAGGTGTGTTTTTCCTATTTTTTCACCGATGGTGACAACAATGCGTTTCCACCCGATCATTGTGCCCAGTCCCAATGAGATCGAAACCAAAAGAATAACCCATCGCGGAGAATATTCAGTATTTGATCTGAATTTTTTCATGTTGGAGGTCATCACAGCCAGAACCGCCGGCTTGATGCGTGATTTGCGTGAAACGGCAAGATTTTTTAAGATGCTTTCTGATTTTTTCGAAACCGACAGAATTGCTTTCCTGATCTTGAAATTTACTGATTTATCCAGCTTGTCAAATGAACTGACACCGCTGAGTTCATTGATAATCAGGCTAAGGTCACCTCTGATACTTTGATAATTCTTCCTGTTCTCAGTGTTAAGGTAGGTGGTGTCGATCTTCCGGATCGTCCATTCAATTTTTTTGGTTTCCGTAAGCAGGTCTTCAATCTTTTTGCTCCGGTCAAGTGCAAAGAATGTTGGCGCGAAACCTATAAGGATCAACATAATGAGTCCAACTCCTTTTTGACCGTCATTTGACCCGTGGGCATAACTTACACTGGTACAGGTTAGGATAAGGATTCCGCGAATCCAGGTTGGAGGGGGTTTCTTGGCCGGGGGCTCTTTGAAAATCAGTTTGTTTTTGACAACCTTCCTCAGGATGAACATCAACAGCAATGCAAAACCAAAGCCAAAAACAGGTGAAACCAGCAACGATAAACCCACATCGATGACTTTTTGCCAGTTCAGCGCAACTGTATGGCTGCCAGGTAAAAGCATGAAAGCAAGTCCGACGCCAAAAATAGCTCCGAGCAATGTGTGAGAACTGCTGCATGGGATTCCTATATACCATGTTGCAAGGTTCCATATAATGGCAGTTGCAATCAAAGCTGCGATCATCGCGATATTGTGCAAAAGGTTTTGATCGATCAGCATTTCCATCGGCAGAAGGTTTACAATTCCCATGGCCACCGCTATCCCCCCAACATTCACCCCGATAAAATTCCACAGGCCCGACCATATAACCGCAGTCGTTGGCTTGAGCGAATGGGTGTATATAACCGTTGCCACTGCATTGGCAGTGTCGTGAAAGCCATTGATGAATTCAAAAGCGGCTGCAGCTATGAGGCATATGATCAGAAGGATGGTGTAGGTTGTGTCGAGGCCGAACATGTTTCAGTCATTTGTTAATCCCGCATCCGGAGCGACAGAAACGGAGGCGGAAAATTAACAAGAAAATCCCGACCGGCAAGAGATTGTTAAAAATTATGTATAACTATCGGCGTTTTACCCCGTTTTTCCGGTCGATCAGCCTGAACCCCTCTTTCAGCAGGAATGGAGTAAGGATGGTGGTCAGGAGGGCCATGAGGACCAGGATGGAGAAGACAGGGACATCAATAAATCCTTTGGCAAGGGCAATGTTGGCTATGACCAGCTCCATGATTCCGCGGGCATTCAGCCCAAGGCCGAGGGTAAGCGATTTAGCCTTGTTGAACCCGGCCAGCCTGCCCCCGAGAAATCCTCCGAAAATCTTGCTGAAGAAGGAGGCAAAAAGTACCACGGTCAGCAGCAGGCCATCATTCAGGGAGCTAAAGTTGAATGCGATCCCCATGGTTGCAAAAAAGACCGGAGCCAGAAAACCCATGGTTATCCCTGAAATACTGCGCTGAACCTTTTCGAAATCATGCCTGGCGAACATGCTTCGTGGCAGCAGGATCGCGCCGAAAAACGCGCCAACCACGAAATGAAGTCCGAGCAGCTCGGAAATACTTGAAAAAATCAGCACAAAAAGGATGACAAGAGCAAAAATTGATTCCTTGCCGCGCAGGTAATGCAGAAATTTGTTAATCCTGGGGTTGATCACATTGACCTTGCGCTTGGCTAACTTGAAAAAGTGGTAGGCAATCACCAGGATGAATGTAAAAACACCCACTTTCATGGCTGTGAAGAGAATGGAAAAGGTCAGATCCCGGATGTTTTTGGTCTCATCGCTGAAGTCAAGAATGATCCCCAGGATAAGCAGGGCAATGATGTCGTTGAATATGGCAGCTGAAATGATTCGTTGTCCCACATCGGTTTTAAGCTTGCCCAGGTCCATCAGGATCCGGATGCTCACCGGCAAGGCCGTGATGGCGATACACAGCCCCAGAAAAATGGTAAAAGTATTGGAGAAGTGAAACATAAGCCCGATGGCTATCCCGCTGGCCATCGGAACCAGGAAACCAAGCAATGCGATCCACATATTTCGTCCGCGGATGGAATTCCTGATCTCCTCAACCTCGATCTCCATGCCTGCCAGCACAATAAGCATGAACACCCCCAGTTCGGCAATGACTTTGATCTCCCCCGGACTGGAAATGATGTTCAGGAGCGACGGACCAAGGATGACGCCTGCCAGCACTTCACCGATCATCGACGGCTGCCTGAACCGTTCTGCCAGCTCTCCGAGCATTTTTGCAGCCAGTAACAGCACCAGGAGGTTGACAATGAATGGGAGCTGGTAATGGACAACATGGAACATAAAGGCGTAAATTCCTTGATTTCACTGCAAAAGTACCTTATTTTACGGTATCATTCGAAAAAGGTTGCGGCCTGACATGATTCTGATCATACGATAAATATTACCTTTGCGCCCATGGATTTGACAGGAATGTTCGGGATAGGACCTTTTCAGACCAGCTTTCTCGAATTAATTGCCGTTGCATTTGGTTTGACCTGCGTTTGGTTTATGAAGAAGGAGAGCGTGATGGCGTTCCCGCTTGGCATTGTAAATGTGCTTATTTACGTTTACATATTTTATGCAGCTAAACTTTATGCCAATGCCGGCATCAATGGATTTTTCTTCCTCATGAGCGTTTACGGCTGGTATAACTGGACCAGGAAGCACGGCAACGACGGCAGGATCAGGATCACCCGGTGCTCAAAACCGGAATTGCTGCTTAATGCTGTTGCAATTCTCGTTTTTTTCATCATCATCCGTGTTGTGCTTGTAAGATATACCGAAAGCAGGATCCCCGCCTGGGACGCCATAACCACCGCAGTTTACATCGTGGCTCAATGGATGCTTTCACGGAAAAAAATTGAGAACTGGATCCTGTGGATTTCAGCCGATACAGTCATGATCGGCCTTTGTGCCTGGGAAGGCCTGTATTTCAGCAGTTTTCAGTATCTTGTGTTTACCATCATTGCAATTTTCGGTTTCAGGGAATGGCGAACAAAACTGGCCGGATGATCCGGAAAATAGCCATCACAGGACCTGAATCAACAGGTAAATCGATGCTTGCTGAGCAACTCGCCGTACATTATCAAACAGCATGGGTGCCCGAATATGCCCGTGAATACCTCGGCCTTCTCGGTAAGCCATACGAAGAAGAGGATATTCTCCGGATTGCCCTGGGCCAGGTTGCAGCTGAGGCAGACCAGGTACGGCATGCAACGAAATTTTTATTTTGCGATACCGAACTCCTGGTGACCAAAATCTGGAGCGAGGTGAAGTATGGCAGGTGCAATCCCTGGATAGTGGAAACCATCAGCGCACATCCCTGCGACCTCTACCTGCTGTGCGATATTGACCTGCCCTGGCAGTATGATCCACTGCGTGAACACCCTGATGAGCGGCAGTTTTTATTTGACCTGTATTTCAATGAGCTGACCAGCAGAACATTTCCCTTTGCGGTTGTTAGGGGAACAGGGCCCGATCGTTTGGCAAATGCTGTTAAGATCATTGAAAACTTTTCCTTTTAATATCGTGCCGATTTTCAGATATTTGAAGCATAAAATTAATGTTGCCCCACATGGACCGAAAACTCCGGGTTCTTTTTTTATCTAAGTGGTATCCCAACCGGTATGACCCAATGCCGGGGCTGTTTATTCAGCGGCAGGCAGAGGCGATCACCCCCTGGTGCGATGTGGCGGTAATCTATGTGCATCCCGATCCGCACTGTCCCAATAAACTGGAAGTTGACTTCAGCGAGGAAAACCAGGTAAGGGTGTTAAGGGTCTATTACCAGGTCAGCCGCCAGCCGTCGTCATTCATCGGGAAAGCCTTGAACATGTGGAATTTCTACAGGGCTCACCTGAAAGCCTTTCACAGCATCAGGGAGTTCTTACCTGACGTGGTTCATGCCCATATCCTAACCCGTATCGGGTTCATCGGTTGGAGAATAGCCCGGAAACAGCGCATCCCCCTGGTAATTTCCGAACACTGGTCGCGGTATTTCCCTGAGAATAACACCTACCATGGATGGCTTCGAAAACTGGTCACTGGTTTCGTTGTTAAGAAAGCAGCAGCCATGGTGGCTGTATCTGACCCGCTTCGCCTCGCAATGCAGCATGGCGGCCTGCATCATCCGAACTACAGGATCATACCCAATGTGGTGGATACAACGCAACTGGTGAACGTTTCCTCCGAAAAGCAAGGAGAGATGAAAACCATTGTTCATATCTCCTGCTTTGAAGACAAGTCGAAAAATATTTCCGCATTTTTACGTTCAGTCAAGGAACTCTCTGACATGCGGCAGGATTTTACCTGCTTAATGGTTGGCACAGGCCCCGACTGGGAAGAGATGAAAGAGTACGCAGGATTTCTGAGAATACCCGGTTCAGTATTGATGTTCGCGGGTCTCAAAACAGGCAGGGAGTTTGCTGATATCCTGAACGGAGCCGATTTTTCGGTACTTTCAAGCCGCTACGAAACCTTTGGCACCGTGGTGATCGAAAGCCTGGCATGCGGGGTTCCTGTCGTTGCAACCCGGGTGGGCATCGCTCCCGAAATCATCAACGATGACAATGGACTTCTTGTGCCGCCCGGAGATGAAAAAGCCATGACCCATGCAATGAACCAGATGACAGACCATTGCAGAAAATATGATAAGATGTTGATAAAAAATAGTATAGCACACAGATTCAACAAGGAGACCATCGGGAAAGAATTGGTGTCGCTATACCGGGAGTTGATCACGTGTTGAGCATGAATAAAGTACAGCGAGAACATCCATCATCGATGCGATTCGGGGTCATGTGCACCGGAACGGTTTTTCAGCGCTGGCAGTCGGAAGCGCTGAACGAACTCAGGGCTCACGGGCACCTGGTTGTGTTGCTGATCATCGATGCGCGTAAGGTTCCTGAAACTTCACGGCTCAACAAACTTCTGAAAAAAAAGCGCAGCACCCTTCTCTTTTCAGTCCTTGAAAACCGGGTTTTCAAGCCCCATGCAAAAATGAGCATTGATCTGCAACAGGATTTGCAGGGCATCGACAGGTTGAATTGCGAGGTTGATAAACGTGGTTATTCAGAATATTTCAGTGCCCCCGACGTGCAGGCCATCAGGGAGCATCGATTGGATTTTATCCTCAGGTTCGGATTCAACATCCTTCGCGGCGACATCTTGTCGTCAGCCCGCTTCGGGGTTTGGTCATTCCATCACGACGATGAGATGTTTTACCGGGGAGGCCCTCCCGGTTTCTGGGAGATTTACGGGAACGATCCGGTAAGCGGCGCCATCTTGCAGCGGCTAACCGATAAACTCGATGGCGGGGTCGTCATGGAAAAGGGATACCTGAAAACAACCATGCACTCATACCGGGAGAACCTGAACCAGCTTTTAATGATGTCGTCCTCCTGGCCTGCCCGGGTGGCCGATAAGCTTTCAGGCAACCCTTCGGCGGAAGAAACTGCCGGAGCTAAGCAGGCTATCGCCTCCAGCACCACAATAGCGCCGGTTTTCAAGGTTCCGGGTAACCTGAGGATGCTGAAATTTCTTTGGCTGCTTATGCGAAACAGGATCACGTTCTATTACAGGGATCTGCTTGCTTCTGAAACCTGGAATGTGGGTATCATCAGGAAGCCGATCCGGGATGTTGCGCTTGGTATTGACAGGTTGCGCGAATCAGACATTACCTGGCTCTCCTTGCCGGCGAGTTCTGACTACCTGGCTGATCCTGCGGGATTTATCCTGGCAGGGAAATTGCACATCCTCGTCGAGGAATACAGCTACGCAGATCAAAGGGCCGTCATTTCGGAGATTATCCCCGATCCCGTTGGGGCGGGTGACCCCGTAAGGGTGCTGGGCGGAACCGTGCATCTTTCATATCCATTTGTATTTGAACACAATCATTCGGTTTACTGCCTCCCTGAATCATACCAGTTATCGCGGATCACCCTTTACCGCCGTGATCTGCTGACAGGAACATTCGCTGTTGACCGGATACTGCTCACGGATGTGAGCGCCGTTGACCCGACAATCATGTTCTTCAACGACTTTTGGTGGCTGTTCTTTACCAGCCGCGAAAATTCAAATTCCCACCTTTACGTGTATCACTCACGTGAATTGACGGGCGAATTCAAACCGCACCGCAATAACCCGGTAAAAACCGACATCAGGTCGGCCCGGCCCGCAGGCACCCCGTTTATCAGTGAGGATGTTCTTTACCGCCCTGCGCAGGATTGTTCGGGAACCTATGGAGGCAGGGTGGCATTGAACCGGGTGTTAAGGCTGACCCCCGACGACTTTGAAGAGGTGACCGTAAAGTTCATTGAACCGGTGATGGGTAGCAAGTATGACAAGGGACTCCATACAATATCGGGTGCAGGTAACTTTACCCTGATCGATGGGAAGAGATACAACCTGAACCGCCATTTTTTTTATCACCAGTTGAAGAAGAGACTGACGAGAAAGGATCCCTCAAATGTTTAAAAAAATTGCCGGAACCGTCGGTACCCGCGCGCTCACTGCTGTGCTGGCTTTTATAACCTGGACGCTGAATGCGCATTACCTGGGCCCCGAGAATCTTGGCACCATCAGCCTGATCATCTTTTCAGTAACCATAATCCAGTTGTTCACCAACTTCATGGCGGGAGCCGCTCTGATTTACCTGACTCCGAGGACAGGTATTTATAAATTATTTATCCCTGCCTATGCATGGTCATTTGCCATTACGTTGGTTGCCGCATGCCTGCTGCAGCTTATCGGCACAGTATTCCCGGTCCTTGAGATCATTCCTGCGGGATATTTTCTGCCGGTACTGTTCCTTGCATGGGTCATGTCGTTTGCTTCTGCCAACTACATGCTGTTGCTGGGCCTCGAACGGGTTCATGCGTATAATCTCATCAGCCTGGTTCAGGTGGTGGTTTTGGTGCTGATCCTCCTGCTGATGCTGTTCGGCATCCGTTCGTATGAAGTGATGGCCTATTACCAGGCACTTTTCGTTTCGTACTGCCTTGCAATGGTTTTAGGATTGGCCGCACTGTACCCCTCGTTTAAAAAAGTTCCGTTGTCTGGCATGAAAGAGCTGATACGAGAGATCCTTCGTTTTGGAACCTATGTGCAGTTTGCCAATATCTTCCAGACCATGAATTACCGGCTCAGCCTGAAATTTGTCGATTTTTACCTGGGCAGGGCGGCAGTAGGCATACTGTCTCTCGGTATGCAGCTTGCAGAGGGGATGTGGCTGATCAGTCGCAGCATTGCAACAGTGCAGTATTCGCGGCTCTCCAACGAAATGAATTATGATTACAGTGTGCGCCTTACACTTACTCTTGCGAAAATAGCATGGGTTGTCACCGGCCTCGGAATGCTAGTACTGCTGGCAATTCCAAAATTCGTTTTCGTGGCAATTTTCTCTGCAAGGTTCGGCGATGTGAAACTTGTAATTGCATCCCTTGCGGCAGGGATTGTGTCGTTGAGTGTCTCCATGATTTTCAGCGGCTTCTTTTCGAGCATCAACAAGCCTTACCATAATACCATCAGTTCAGCAATCGGGTTCGTATTTACGATCGTCATGGGCCTGCTGCTCATTCCAAAGTATGGCATTATGGGTGCGGGTATTTCCGCAACCATTTCCTATACCAGCCTTACCATTTATCAATTCATCATTTTTTCGAAACTGACCCGCCTTAAGGCACACGACTTTTTGCTTACAAAGCTGGAAATCAGCACCCTCATCAGCGAGATCAGAAAAATTACCACGCACTCCTGTGCATAACTTCTTTGAAATATTTCCAGGAATAACATAGTACTGACAAGCCTTTCCATTATCTTTGCCGCGTAAAATCCGAAAGACTGCATGGCGACGGTAGAATCCTATAACGAAGAGAGCATAAGGTCACTGGAGTGGAGCGAGCATATCCGGCTTCGCCCGGGAATGTATATCGGGAAACTGGGCGACGGATCCTCGCCCGATGACGGCATTTATGTGCTGATCAAGGAGATCCTCGACAACTCCATCGATGAATTTGTGATGGGCTTTGGCAAAACCATTGAAGTGACCATCAAGGACCAGCTGGTTTGTGTTCGTGATTATGGCCGTGGCATCCCGCTGGGGAAGGTCGTTGAATGCGTTTCAAAGATAAATACCGGGGCGAAGTACGATTCAAAAGTTTTTAAAAAGGCAGTCGGCCTCAACGGGGTTGGTTCCAAAGCGGTGAACGCCCTTTCATCTCATTTCAAGGTGCAGGCTATCCGCGAAGGCAAAACCCGCATCGTGGAATTTCACCAGGGCGATGTGGTCATCGATGATGCCGAGAAACTGGTGGAGATGAGATCGGGCACCATCATCACCTTCATGCCTGATGAGGAGATCTTCGGAAAATACCATTACATCCCGGAGTATGTGCAGAAAATGTTGTGGAACTATGTCTTTCTCAACAACGGCCTGACGATTATCTTCAATGGCGAACGGTTTCATGCACAAAACGGGCTGCTCGATCTGCTGAACAGTTACATCGACACGCCAATTATTTATCCCATCATCCACCTGCGCGACGGCGATTTTGAATGCGCCTTCACGCATTGCGAGATGTATGGCGAAGAGTACTACACGTTTGTCAACGGCCAGCACACCACGCAGGGAGGCACACACCAGGCTGCCTTTCGCGAAGCGCTGGTGAAGACCATCCGCGAATTTTACAAGAAGGATTTCGACACCAACGACATCAAGGCATCGTTGATCGCTTCCCTGGCCATCAAAGTGCAGGACCCTGTGTTTGAATCGCAGACCAAGACAAAACTCGGCTCCCTGCATATCGAGCCCGATGGCCTCACCATCAGGAACTATATCATGGACATTGTCAAGAAACAGCTCGACAACTTCCTGCATATGAATGCCGACACAGCAGAGGCATTGCTGAAGAAGATCATGCAAAGCGAGAAGGAACGCAAGGAGTGGGCAAACATTAAAAAAATTGCCAAGGAGAGCGTTAAAAAGGTCAGCCTGCACAATAAGAAGCTGCGCGATTGCCGCATTCATTACAACAACCATGACGATCGCCGGTACGAATCATCCATTTTTATCACCGAGGGCGATTCGGCCAGCGGCTCGATCACCAAGGCCCGCGATGTAAATACACAGGCCGTGTTCAGCCTGAAGGGCAAGCCGCTCAACTGTTTCGGCTTGAGCAAGCGTGTAGTGTATGAAAATGAAGAGTTTAACCTGTTGCAGTCGGCCCTCAACATCGAAGAGGGATTGGAGAACCTTCGCTACAATTACGTAGTGGTAGCCACCGATGCTGATGTGGATGGCATGCACATCCGGTTGCTGCTGCTTACTTTTTTCCTTCAGTTCTACCCCGACCTGGTTCGCAACGGGCACCTCTACATCCTTCAAACGCCATTGTTCCGCGTTCGCAACAAACAAAAAACCATCTATTGCTACACCGAAGAGGAAAAACGGGTGGCTATGGATAAACTTGGGGCAAATCCCGAAATAACCCGGTTCAAGGGTCTGGGTGAAATATCGCCCGACGAATTCAAATATTTCATCGCCAAGGATATCCGCCTCGACCCGGTGATTCTTACCAAAGAATCGGCCGTGCTGGACGTGCTGACCTTTTACATGGGTAAAAACACCCCGGAGCGTCAGAATTTTATCATCGACAACCTGAGGGTTGAAGCAGATATCATTGAAGAGGCTATAATTTTCTGACCTTAGTCTTTCCGCCTCATTGGCCAGATTGCTGAGGAGAATTTCAGGTTTGTTTCCCGCCGCCTGATCAGGTCCTCCAGTTCAAACAGCATATCCGGGTTCACTTGCGCAGCCATTGGAAGTACCCATTTCTTGGTATCGGCCATCATGTTTTTAATATATTCCTTGTCAAAAATGTCGGGATGAAGATCGGTGAGGTTGCTGATGCGGTCGGCGCATTTTAGCACTTTCGCTGAGTCAGAGCCCTTTAAAAGGATCCTTTTCAGGAAATCTTCTTTGGTTTCCGGCTTCATACGGGTAACTTCCAGCACCAGTTCCAGCACACGCTGGCCGTCACTGTCAAGGCTCCTGATCTCATCATATGAGGTGCATTTTACATCTTCGATCAAATCATGGATCACCGATGCTTTCAGCAGCACCGAATCCATGTAGTGGTAATCAATTAAAATAGCCAGCGTGGCGAATGCGTGGCGAAACTGGTTGCCGCCTACATACCGCTTAACGCCGCGCAAGGCGGTGGCCTTCTGAAGATATGGGGCAAGCACCATGCCGGCTAAAAGGTCTTTTTCAAAATTTTCCATAAAGAGATTGAAATGATTTACCTAATTCTATGATAATGTCACTGGCTGTCAGTGCTTCAAAGCCTTGTTCGTTCAATGCATTGTTACCTGCCAGCCCATGGATGTAAACGCCCAGCAGGCACGACTCAAGCGAAGAATATCCCTGGGCCATGAGCCCGGCGATAATGCCGGTAAGCACATCACCGCTGCCTCCGGTGGCCATGCCGGGATTTCCGGTGGTATTGAAATAGCACAGGCCATCAGGGGTTGTGATGGCGGTATGCGCCCCTTTTAAAACCACGTAGCACTGGTATTTGATGGCAAAATCGCGCTGCATACGGTTACGCTCAAAATGGTTGCTGCTTTTCCCCGCGAGCCTTTCGAACTCTTTGGGGTGGGGGGTGAAAATTGATTCTTTGGGTAAGAAGCCCAGCCATGTCCTGTTCTCCGAAATAATGTTGATGGCGTCGGCGTCAAAGATGATGGGGCCTGTCGCGTGCTGGATCAGGATTTTCAGCGCGGTGGCCGTTTGCGGGGAAACACCAATTCCCGGACCGATCGCAATCGACGAATAGGCAGACAGTTCAGGTGTTTCAGAGAAATGATCCATGCCGCGATCCATGCTGACCATTGCTTCCGGAACTGCGGTTTGGACGATGGAAACCCCCGATTGCGGCACCCTTACAGTTACCAACCCGGCTCCTGACTTCATGCAGGCCCTGCCTGCAAGAACCGCAGCGCCCATTTTCCCGGTCGATCCGGCAATGAGCAAGGCATGGCCATACATCCCTTTGTGTGAAAATTTATTGCGCGTTTTTAGAATTGTTGAAACATCAGGGGCCTCCAGCATAAAATTCTCCACACTGGCCGAATCAATGAAATCGCGGCTGAGCCCTATGTCGAGAAGCTGCCAGTCACCTACATAGCGATCGTTTTCCGGAAAGAAAAAAGCCAGCTTCGGAGGTGCGAATGTCAGGGTGTAATCTGCCCGGATGACAACCCCGCTGGTTGTTACCGGAGTCGTATCGTCGCAGAATAGCCCGGAAGGCACATCAATTGAAACCACCATCGCGCCGCTGGAGTTGATGTGCCGCATCGCATGAGCCACAAGCCCCTCTGCAGGCCGCGAAAGCCCACTCCCGAATATGGCATCAACCACAACATCAGCCACCTCAATAAACGGAAGTTCACCGGAATCTGTCAACAAACTGCATCCCTGCATTGCATGCATTGTTTGCATTGTTTGCACTGCCTGCATTCTTTCAAGATTCATTCTGCAGCTTTCCGACATCTTTTCGGGTGGCGATAATACGAAAGCATTCACGCTGAATCCCGCCCCCTGCAACATCCTCGCAATGGCCAGTCCGTCGCCACCGTTGTTTCCGGCACCGCAAAAGATCTTGATGTTCCGGCCCGCCGGAATGTGATCTCTCAGCCAGCTAAAGCATGCAGATGCAGCACGCTCCATCAAGTCAATACCGGCGATCGGCTCGGTGAGAATAGTACAGGAATCCGCTTCACGGATCAGCGGAACTGGTAATATTTTCATGTTCAATGGATCATGAAGAAATAGGGCGGAGAATAAGGAAGTAAAGGTATAAAAATTTTTAATAATAGAGACCATGGAACTTAAATTCCCCGAGCGTATTGTATTCCAGGGCAGGTGCCGGAATTTTGATAAAACTCAGCACATTGAAAATCCCTTTCAGTACCTTTGATTTAGTCGGGATCCGGGTCAGGTCGACATCAAGCGAGAGGAAAAACTGGCGGCACCTCGGAAATGCAGGGATCGGCTGCCCGTTTTGATTGATGGTGTTGTTAAATGAACCGGTCATCCCTTCAGCCCCATAGCCGACCGACAGGTTAAGCCATTTCGGAAACTTCGATCCCGAAGCAAGAAAGGCGGATATGTTGCCGGATATCCAGTATGAATGGCCGTTGTAATCTTTAAGCATGTTCTGCACCAGGTTGTCGCCGAGGAGATCAGCCCTGTATTGTGCATAGGGTGTTTGATGGAACGAGTATTTAAGCGAGAAGCGCTGCTCATGCCAGGCCAGCTGCTGGCCGATAAACATCATGCTTCCGAGGGTATTTGCCGTCAGGTCCCCCACGGAGAAACCCCATTCGGAAGAAAAACCGTCGAGAATTTCTAGGTTGAGCATGTAGGCAAAACCAAGAAGGCCTCCGTACCACGCCGCCTGGTGCTCCGTTAATCCCGACCAGCGGTAGGTGAAATAGCCGATCCGGCTGATATAGTATGTGGCAGCGGCATGGCCGCATTTATCTACCTGCATCCACTCATCGCTGTCGTCGAACAGGTGGAACGACGATTGCGGATAGTTTCGATACCAGGCGAAATACAAGCCTGTGAACGATGCCACATACAGCGCTCCCTGTGCTGCCAGAACACCTGCCAGGCGGCCCTTCCGGATGGCGGTTGTGTCAGGATCGGGTGAGCCGGATGCCTGGGCTTGCACAACCTGCTGACAAATTATGCAGAATAATACCCATAGCATCATCAGCCGCAATCTCAACTTCCCGGTCATGGCATTCACCTGATGTTCATTTTATCGAGCGCCTTCCGGTATTTCCTGGCATTGAGGTTATGCTCGCTGAGGCTTGCTGCAAAATTGTGATAACCCGACAAATCCTCACGGGCGCAAAAATAGAGGTAGGGATGATGAACGGCATGAAGAACGGCATCGACCGATACCGCGGAGGGCAGGCATATCGGCCCCGGCGGAAGACCGGTTCTTTGATAGGTGTTGTAGGGCGATTGTATTTCGGTGTGGGCCTTCATAACCCGCCTGATGCGGTAATTATTCCAGGCGAAAATAATGGTCGGATCAGCCTGAAGGGGGATATCATTCTTCAGCCGGTTGATATACACCCCGGCGATGACCGGTTTTTCACCGTTCTTATTGCTCTCTTTTTCAACAATCGATGCGAGGGTTACTACTTCAGGCACCGACAAATGCAACGAATCGGCCAGTTGCCTCCTGCGGGGGGTCCAAAATCGCTTGTATTCCTCCTGCATCCGTTTAAATAACTGATTTCCCGAGGTATTCCAGTAGAATTCGTAGGTGTCGGGGATAAAAAGAACGAAAAGTGTGGCAGGCGTAAGGCCAAACCCCGAAAGGTAGGCACGGTCCCTGAACATCCGGCTCAGTTTTATCGAATCAACCTCGAGGCGCCGTCCTATTTTACCTGCAAGTTCATCTCCGGTATTGACATTCTGAATGATAATCCTTACCGGATCCTGGTTACCCGACCGCAGGAGGTTCACCAGTACATTGTTGCGCATGCCGTTAACCAAACGGTATCGCCCCGGCTTAACCCGCCGGTCATAATGCTTCAGTTTTGCCAGCCATTCAAATGCGCCCGGATCCGTAAGATACTTTTTTTTTACCAGGGAATCTTTTACAGCGGAAAACGTTGCTCCTGTGTGGATGTAAAAGTAGCAGCCTGTCTTTTCCTGAAGGTCAACCACAGGGCGGGTTACACGGAAATAATACCGCAGCAGAACAGCGCCGGAGATAAGGGCAATGATGCCGGCCAGGAGCAGGATCTTAGCGATACCGGTGAGTCTGCGACCCTGTCGGCGGCTGGTTGCAGGATCCGGATTACCCATCGCGGCGGATCAGTTGAAACATCCATTCATCGTGCCATTTCGTTTCATCGTGCACCCAGTCCTTTTTGACCCCGCACCTCGTGAATCCAAGTTTCTCAAATAAATTCAGGCTCGGCAGGTTGTCGGGAAAAATATTGCAAAACAACTGGTGAAGGTGCAATGTGCCGAATGCATAACGGATAAACACATTCATCGCTTCAAAGCCATGCCCTTGTCCGCGGAAGGGTGCAAGGATAAAAATACCCACGCCGGCACGATGATGTGCAGGGTCGAAATCAAAGAGATCGATGGTTCCCACAGTCTTCTCTCCATCAACTGCATTCAGCAGGTCAATCATGAGTCGCAACTGCCTCACCGTAAATATGTCATGCTGGGCATTCAATACATACTCTTCGATCTGATGTCGGGAAAAGGGTGTCATGGTGTTGCTGACACCCCAAAGAGCAGGATCATTTTCCCATGCGTATAACAACTCAATATCAGACGGCTCGGGGGAACGCAATTTTATTTTGTTACCAGTCAGGGGGGGATTGGTCATGCTTGCATATTGGTTTGTTTTAAAAGGGTAAGAGGGTAACATTTCCCGAAAACACAAACTTTACCGGTCCTTCAAGCCAAATATTGGTGAAACGGTCTCTCGTTTGATGGAAACTTACTTTCAGTAAACCCCCGGGGGTTTTGATGTTGTAAAACCCGGGGTTTTCAGGATTCCGGCAGGCGGTAACAATTGCAGCAGCAGTAACCCCGGTTCCGCACGACAGGGTTTCATGCTCCACACCGCGTTCGTAGGTGCGAACAAACAGCCCGTCGTGCTGCAGCTCCACGAAATTAACGTTTGTTCCACCGGGGGCAAACCGGGCATCGTGGCTCAATATCCTGCCCGAATTGACAACATCCGTGTTGGCGGCATCATCAACAAACTGAATAAAATGCGGAGATCCCGTGTCTGCCGACAACCCATCCTCGTATATTTTTCCGACCAGGGTATCCTTCATTTTCAACCGATAAATACAATCCGTGGGGTTGCCTGTAATCTCAGCTTCATGAACCCCGTCAATTGCCCGGAAATACGCTTTGCTGCCGCATAGTCCAAGCGATTTCGCATAGGCTGTCATGCACCGTCCGCCATTGCCGCACATGGTGCTCTCAAGGCCATCGGAATTGTAGTAGGTCATGGCAAAATCAAACCCATCCTTCTCCGACAGCAGCATCAATCCATCGGCCCCGATCCCGAAATGGCGGTCGCAAAGAAATGAGACCTGCCCGATGGTTGGTTCCCACCGCATCAACCGGTTGTCAATGACGATGAAATCATTGCCTGTGCCATGATATTTTGAAAATGAAATTTCCATAGGTTCTTGCGCTTACAAAGCTAATAAAAAGCATTTAATTTATTACTTTTGACCCATTAAAATGCAAATGGTTTTCCGATATCTTTTCATTCTCATTGCGTTAGGATTTGCAGAATTTTCCTTTGGACAGGAACCCGATGGGCATTCATTGCCCGACTCGCTTGGTGCTGGATATGAATGCCAGCAGGAGGACATTTTCGACATCCTCACAAAGGAAAAGCTCCGTGCCCCTGAAATCCCTGCGCGAAAAATCAGGGCAATCATCCTTCCCATCGTTGCCTATTCACCTTCGACGAGCCTCCAGCTCGGCGCAGGCTCTTCCCTGTCGTGGAGCATTGGAAGAAATCCGTTCACCAAGTTATCGGCAGGCTCGCTACAACTGCTCTGGACAACCGAGCGGCAGCTGATCTCCTATGTGAGGACAAGTATGTTTTTTAATGAGAACAAGTGGTTCCTGCAAACGGACTGGCGCCTGTATCTTTTCCGTTTACCCACCTATGGTTTGGGTACCGGTCCGGTCAACAACATTCCTCCTGTCGCCGGATACCCGGATACCCCGGCAGACCCGGTATCATATGAAGGCGGCCAGTTCCCGATGAAATATAATTGGATCAAGATACACAGTGTGTTAAGTATGGAGGTTGCTGACCATATTTATGCGGGATTAGGATATCACCTCGATCACTATTATGATATCGTGGATGAAAAACTTGACTTGGATTCATCCGTAAAAATAATGACCCCGCATTATTCTTATTGCCGTCAGCATGGGTTCAATAATATCACGTATACTGTAAGCGGGTTGAGTATCAATTTTACATACGACAGCCGCGACAACATCATCAATGCCTACAAAGGCTTATATTTCAATGCCCAGTATCTTTACAATCTTAAATACATCGGCAGCAGCCGGAACGGATCACGGCTCTGGGCAGAATTCCGCACCTATGTAGGACTTTCGAAGCGGGTGCCGCGCCACCTCCTGGCTTTCAGGGCATTCGGCAGTTTCAAGATCAGCGGTGAACTGCCATACCTCAACCTTATGTCGAACGGGTTCGACCCGGTCAATTCCTCCGGGAGGGGATATACACAGGGACGATGGCGGGGGGATGATTTTGCATATGGGGAAGTTGAATACCGCTTCCCGATTTCGCCATGTTCGAAAATTGTGGGAGGGGTCCTTTTTGCCAATGTCACAACTGCATCGAACCGCGACATGCATGGGCCATTGTTCGGATATCTGAAGCCCGGTTGCGGGTTTGGCCTGAGGATCATGGTCGGAAAGAACGACCGGACCAACCTGCTGATTGATTTCGGGTTGGGGGAGGTGTCGGAAGGGTTTTATATGCAGGCACAGGAGGTGTTCTGAGAATGCAAACAATGCAAACAATGCAAATAATGCAGGCAATGAGTTTGTAAAACGTCATTTTTATCGAGATTTTGCTGCCATCTGCCGATTAATTGTTTGACACCCTAACAATCCGGCTTATTTTTGCCTCACTGAATTACTAATTGCTTTTTAATCCGATAAGCCATGGAAACCAACGAAAATAAACATGACAATGGCTCCCAAATGAAAAAATACATTCTTGGAGTTATCGTAATTGTGGCAGGTTGCCTGCTTCTGCTGTCGAATACAGGTTTTTTGCCATATGAGTTACGGCACATCCTGTTCTCCTGGCAAATGCTGCTTATCGCGATCGGCGTTATAAGCCTTTTCAGCAGCGAGAGCCGTACACCGGGCACCATACTCATTTTTATCGGCGGGCTTTTTCTCCTTACCCGCATTTTTGAGATGTCATTCAATGTAACACACCTCTTCTGGCCTGTGATTCTCATTGGCGTCGGGGTGCTTATCCTGACGAAACGCATGCCCCGCCGTCCCTGGCAAGCGAACCGCTACCAGGTAAATACACATACGTCTGGCGATGGCTTTATTCACGAGGAGAACATTTTCAGCGGAGGGAAACAGCGGGTCATGCACCAGGTTTTTCGCGGAGGCCATATCAATTGCGTGTTTGGCGGTTCCGAAGTTGACCTTACACAGGCCACCCTTGCTGATGGGGTGAGCGAACTTGAAGTCAATACCATTTTCGGCGGAGTAACGCTGATTGTTCCCGCCGATTGGCGTATTCAGTTGAAAATGACCTCCATCATGGGCGGGTTTGCCGACAAACGCTCTTATGTCAAAGAAAACCCGGATCCGTCTCGTATGCTTATCATCAAAGGCAGCACCATTTTCGGCGGCGGTGAAATAAAAAGTTACTGAATTGTAAACTGAGGAGTATGCAGCACCCGGTTTTTATCAATAAAAGCTCCGTTTCCGTTTATTTCGGTTTGTGGGCCCTCATCACGGGGGTCCACTTTTCCATTTTTTACTTCATCTATTATTTCCCCATTGAGGTGTCATTGGCCGACAGCTTTGTTTTCAATGCCCTGTTCTGCAGTGTAGGCATTTCGATGTGGTACATCGTGAGGTACAGCATCCCTGATCAGAAAAATGCATGGAATGTGGTATTCAACCACCTGGCATTTCTGACACTTGCACTGGCTATGTGGAATGGAATTTCCTATACAATCCTCAGCACGATTTTTAGTTCGAACAAGGCATACATGGATTTATTGGCGATCTCCATCCCCAATAAGATCATCAGCGGGATCATCTTTTACATTGTCATTGCCCTGGCCTATTACCTTTTCATATACTATGTCAACCTCCAGGAAAAGGTCAAAGTTGAATCACGGCTCCGTATGGTGCTGAAAGAGACAGAGCTTAACATGCTTAAATCTCAGATCAACCCGCACTTCCTGTTCAACAGCCTCAATTCTATCAGTTCGCTTACCATAACCAATCCCGAGAAAGCACGGGAGATGGTCATCAAGTTATCTGATTTCCTGAGGTATTCGGTCTCGAACAACTCATCAAGCTTCACCACACTCGAAAACGAGATGGCGAATATCAGGCGGTACCTCGAGATTGAAAAGGTTCGTTTCGGCGATAAACTGGCCTTCGGGTTCAACCTTGAGGGGAACTGCCGAACCCACCAGATCCCGGTCATGATCCTGCAGCCATTGTTCGAAAATGCCATCAAGCATGGGGTTTATGAAAGTACCGAACAGGTAAGCATTGCAATGGATTGTGAATACAAGGAAGGATACCTGGAGATCAGCATTGTGAATGATTTTGACCCGCATGCCCACCCGCGTAAAGGGACAGGTATTGGCTTGAACAACATCCGTGAGCGGCTGAGGCTATTGTATAAAAACGATAAACTCCTGCGTACGGTGGTCGACGGAACAAGATTCTCCGTATATTTGAGTTTGCCTAATACGGAAAGTAAGGTGGGGTGACGGGGTGACAAAGTGACAAAGTGACAAAGTGACAACGTTATGATACTACGAACAGTTCTTATTGATGATGAGCAACCCGCCAGGGATGTTGTAAAGCATTACCTGAAGGATTTTCCTGAAATTGAAATCCTGGGTGAATTTACCGATGGCTTCAGCGGCCTTAAGGCTATCCAGGAATTGAAACCCGACCTGGTATTTCTCGATGTGCAAATGCCCAAGCTTACGGGTCTTGAACTGCTCGACCTTCTGGAGCAGCCGCCGCTGATCATTTTCAGCACGGCATACGACCAGTATGCCATCAAAGCTTTTGAGATGAATGCAATCGATTACCTGCTGAAGCCCTATTCGAAAGAACGATTTACGCAGGCAGTTCAGAAAGCAGTGGCACAGGCCGGCAGCGGCACCAGGTCGGCTGCACCTGTTCAAAATCTCGTTAAAACCCTGGATGAGAATCCCGAATTCCTGCAGCGGATCGCCGTAAAATCACGCCATAAGGTGAGCGTAGTTCCCATCGATGAAATTGTTTACCTGGAAGCGGAAGGCGATTACGTAATGCTGCATACCAAGGATGCAAGGCACCTGAAGGAAAAGACCATGAAGTATTTCGAGACCCATCTCGACCCGGCGCAGTTCATCCGCATCCATCGCTCCTTCATCGTTAATGCGAAATATATCGACCGGATCGAGTATTACGATAAAGAAAATTACGCGGTACTCACCAAGACCGGAGCCAAACTGCGGGCAAGCACCACCGGGTATAAAATTCTCAAGCAGGCGTTGAATATGTAGATTTGCTATCTTTAGCAAAATTTACAATCATGGGATTCTTGCATAATCAATACCTGCAAATTGTACTCAGTTCAGTTGCGGTATATCTTTTCATCATTATTGCAATCCGGTTGTTTGGAAAAAAGGAGTTGTCTCAGCTTTCTGTTTTCGACCTGGTTTTTATCCTGCTCATCAGCAATGCGGTACAAAATGCCATGGTGCTGGGCGACGAAACCCTTTATGGCGGCCTTGTCGCAGCATTATCGTTGTTTTCGGTGAATTATATCCTGAAACGCCTGCAGTTGAAATTTCCCAGATTCGGAAAGCTTGTCCAGGGTGAAGCGACCATGCTGGTGTACCATGGAAAAATCATTCCTGCGCACTTGCGTACGGCAGGAATTTCAGAGGATGAGGTGATGCAGGCCATCCGCGAGCATGGAGTGTCAAACATCAGCGAAGTTGACCTCGCCGTTCTGGAAGTGGATGGAAACATCAGTGTGCTTTCGAAGGATTTTACTAAAAAGTCGCATCGCCATCGCAAAGCACATAAGATCCTTGCACAGCAAAGCTAGGGCTTTTCCATCCTGAACGAAGGTGCCCGGTAATCTTCCGGCCTGTAATCTTCCGGCCTGGCAATGGTGTTGCCGTCGCGGATCGATTTATAGTGTGGCGACATGATCTCGTCCCCGGCCTTGCAGTGACCCAGACCCCGTCGGGGTCAAAACCTTTCCTGACTATGGATCTATGTTTACCTTCAATGAAATGAAATAATATTCCCCAGGTATGAAAGTAATATTGATTAGGCACTTTTATACCATCAGAAGCGTATTACCTTTTGGCTTTTGGCCGATACTCTGCGCCTCTGCGCCTCCGCGGTAATATTTAAAGCCCGACTGTTTGAACAACTCTCAGGGAGAGGTCTTAAATCAGAAGAAAAACTTACTGGTATATGAGTGCCTAATCAATAAAGTAATTAATCTATTAAAACAAAATAATCTACCGATCA
>JBBQUQ010000023.1:0-39867 GCA_038212325.1 Bacteroidales bacterium | reverse complement strand
GACCTTTCCAGGAACATCCTTTTCAATGATAAATGGTTGTTTGGCGCCGGTGGTAGTGTAACAAAACAGTTCACAAGGGTTGTAGGTCTCAGGTTCAGGGGCGGTTGGGTTCCGCTGTCTGGCTCTGTCACTGATAAATTGGTTTACCCGGATGGCGGCACTCCCGCAATCATTTCTCAGAATTTCAAATCATGGGTGATCGAATCAGGCCTTGAAACCACCATCAACTGGGTGAACTGGATCATGGGTTACAAACCCGAACGTTTCTTTTCATCATACTTGATCTTTGGGATCGGGGCTGACATGACCCAGGGGGTTAAGTTCAATAACGAGAGCGACATTATTATCGGCTATGTTGGATATCCGTCACACCAGGGCCCTGATGAAATGGGTTACGGCAACAATAAAGGCCTCGGCAAATGGAACCTCGAATTCAAGGGTTCGGCCGGCCTTGGGTTTGATTTCAACCTCAGCAAGCATTGGTCGATCAATCCCGAATTCATCTGGAGATGGAGAGATGGCGATGTCCTTGACATGACCCGGGGAGGTGCAAAACAGGTCATCAATGACATGTACAGCGGTGTAAACCTTGGTCTCACCTATAAATTCGCATACAGCGGCTGCAACCTCAAAGAGATGGCCAAAAATTATGCCCTGATCACGTATGAAACCACCCCTGCTGTGCTTGCAGAAAAAGGCGATTCTGTTGTGGTCACCATTAAAGGTACAGTTCCCCCGAAATTTTTCTGCCCGACAGCCGCCATGTATTTCCAGCCAGTTCTCACGTATGAAGGCGGAAAATATGAGCTCCCCTGCGGAATCCATCTTTATGGCGAAAAGTTAACCGGCGACGGAACAATGATCAAATACAAAGAAGGAGGTTCATTCACTTACACCTGTAAATTCCCATATAAACCTGAGATGGCCACCTCACAACTCACCGTTGCCCCGATTATTTATGAAGCAAAGGAAAAAGTTTTGCTGAAGAAAGACGAGATCAAAGTAAAGGCCAAATTCATGGAACTTCCTTCACGCAATCTGGCTCCCGGCATAATCTACACTTCGAAGCGTCTGCAGCACGACGAGTTGGCCCTCAGCGCAGATCATGGCTACCAGAAAGAGGTTTTTCAGACAAAAACCGGGATCATCTATTTCAAGAAGAACAAATTTGACCTCGATCTCAAATATGGCATCAATAAAACAGATCCTGCGAAAACGGCCCTTTCAGATGTAAATGTATTCCTCCAGCAAGGATGGAAAATCAAGGACATCGCCATGAATGGCTATGCATCCCCTGAAGGAGAAGAGACATTCAATGCAAACCTTTCGGAAAACCGTTCAAAAACAGGCAGCAAATGGATGACCGACCAATACCAGGCCTGGGCAAAAGAGGCCAATAAAGATAACAAGGACAAAAAAGCAGTTAAAGCCGCTGTTGAGGCAGCCGGTAAAGACGTGAACATGACCCTGCAGCATCACGGCCCGGATTGGAACGGATTCCTCAAGGCCGTACAGGGCAGCAACCTGAAAGACAAAGACAAAGTCCTGAACGTAATCAACAGCAATGTTGACGCAAACAAAAAGGAACAGGAAATCCGCAACATGATTCTCATCTATCCTGAAATCGAAAAAGACCTGCTTCCTCCTTTGCGTCGTTGTGAAATTACTGCGACACTTTATGAGCCGCGCATGACAGATGCCGAACTGCTCCAGTATGGTGCTTCAAATCCTGAAAAACTAAAGGTGGAAGAGCTGCTCTATGCCGCAACGCTTACCAAAGACAACAATGTTAAGGTGACCATTCTTGAGAATGCTGCAAAGCAATTCCCAACCAACTGGAAAGCGCTGAACAATGCTGCAGTTGCTGAAATTGAAAAAGGCAATCTCACGCAGGCCGGCGAACTGCTCACCAAAGCCCAGGCTGCCCAGCCCAACAACGGCATCATCGAAAACAACATCGGTGTGGTCGCTGCAAAACAGAAGGACCTGAAAAAAGCTGATGCGCAGTTTAAGAAAGCAGCATCATTGGGTGAAAACACCAACTACAACCAAGGTGTCGGCATGATTGCAAAGGGTGATTATCCGAAAGCCGTGAGCATGATGTCAAACGCAAAATGCACCTACAACCTTGGTCTTGCTGAATTGCTGGCCGGCAATAATGCCGCTGCTGAAACAACCTTGAAATGTGCTCCTGAAACACCTGAAACAGCTTACCTGCTTGCAGTTGTTGCGGCAAGGTCGAACAACAGCAAGGGTGTTTATGAAAACCTGATGAAAGCATGCAAAAATGCTGACCTCAAAGCTCAGGCCAGGGGTGACCGTGAATTCTACAGTTTCTCAACTACCCCTGAATTCCAGAATATAGTAAAATAGTTTTGTTTGCTGATTTTGAATGGAAGCCGTTCCGGGAAACCTGGACGGCTTCTTCTTTACCGGTTCGAAGCTCCGGTTAATGGATTCTGGATACGATGCATTCCCAAGGGATACTCCTGCATGGTCAACTCCTTGAGCCAGAGATAATCAGAATTTCTGGTTACAAAATCCAACCCGTTTGTATCAATTACCACCACTCTCAGGTCTGGTTGCTGGCGAAGGAATTCAAGATAGCCTTGCTGGATTTTTTCCAAATATTCAAATTGAATATTCTGCTCATAGGGACGTCCGCGTTTATCGATGTTCTTCTTCAGGTTCTCGAGGCTGAGGTATAGGTAAACAATCATGTCTGGCTTTGGAACAACAGAGCTCACAATAGAGAATAGCTTACTGTATAATCCGAATTCAAGGGGTTCCAGGTTCTTGCTGGCAAAAATCAATGATTTGAAGATAAAGTAATCAGCAACCGTAAAGGCTTTAAACATATCAGGGGAACTGAATTGAGCTTTAAGCTGCTGGTACCGGTCGGCCAGGAAAGACAATTCAAGCGGGAATGCATATCGCGCCGGATCTTCGTAAAATTTCGGCAGGAACGAATTTTCTTCAAATTGCTCCAGGATCAGTCTTGCATTGTATTCCTCGGCCAGCAGGGAGGCGAATGAGGTCTTGCCAGCTCCGATATTGCCCTCAATGACGATGTAGTTATACACGGGATGGAATTAAAGTGCAACGTGCAACGTGCAAAAATCAATAATCAGCGGTGTTCAGCGCGGTTACCGTTGAACGATCCCCGCAATCACGTAAAAGCATTGACATTGTCTTTTTCAACAGCGGATGGGTCATTTCTGGTGCAATTTCGTTCATCGGTACCAGGGTAAACCTCCGTTCATGCAGGCGAGGATGGGGAACCATCAGGGTATCGGTAAACACCATCTGCTGCCCATAGAAGAGGATGTCGAGATCAATGGTTCTGCTTCCATATGCCCTGTTTACCTCCTGAGCAGGATCCTTACCCGTTTCAATCGACATCGGGATTGAACATCCACATCCCTCAAATGGCCTGATCCTGCCAAGTTGCACTTCAATGGTCAGCAACTGGTCGAGGAGGTTGGCCGGGGCCAGATTCGTCTCGATCTCAATCACCTGGTTTAAAAAGGGAACAGGATCTTCAAAGCCCCAGGAATCAGACACATATATGAGCGATTTTTTAATGATCCTTCCTGCCCGGTCGTTGATCATTTCAACCGCCCTGGATAAAAAATCCTGGCGGTCGCCCTGGTTGCTGCCCAGTAAAATATAAACATCCTTCATGTTGTTCTTAATAAATTTCAAATTGCCAGGTTAAGATAAATCGCATCGCAATGATACATGAATTCGGACATTTAACCAGCATAAATAATGATTTGTTATTCACAAAATTCCATGTGCCGGTTATTTTCTGCAGGGTATGTTGTAACCATCAAAGAATTCAAGCGTATTATTTTAGTGATTAATTTATTACATTTGCTTTGACAAACTCAAACTTATATGAAACAATTTTTTAAATTTATGTTCGCCAGCATGCTGGGAACCTTCCTGCTGATTGTGCTGGTGACCATCATCGGATTCGGCATCGTTGCCGCGATTGTTGCAACCGCATCCAGCGATGAAACAGTGATCTCAAAAAACACAGTGCTCCATGTGAAGCTCAATAAAGAGATCGCAGATCGCAGTTCAAAAACAAAATTTGTGATGGGCTTTGCAGGCCCCGAGAAATCGACCGGCCTCAACGATATACTCGATAATCTTAAAAAGGCCAAAACCGACGACAACATAGCAGGCATCTACCTTGACCTGGGTGAAATTCCTGCAGGCATCTCCACCCTTGATGAAATCCGCGATGCGCTCATCGACTTCAGGAGCTCCGGAAAATTCATCTGGGCCTACAGCGAAGTCTATTCGCAAAAGTCGTATTACCTTGCCACAACAGCCGACAAAATTTACCTGAATCCCCAGGGGATCGTCGATTTCAAGGGGCTGGCCTCCGAGATGGTATTTCTTAAGGGAATGCTGGAAAAACTGGATATTAAGATGCAGATCATCCGTCACGGGAAGTTTAAAGCGGCAACCGAACCTCTGTTCCTGGATAAGATGAGCAGCGAAAACCGCAAACAGATCACTGAATTGATCAGCAGTATCTGGCTAAAGATGCTCAATGGCATCAGCACAACCCGAAAAATAAGCCCGGAAGAGCTCAACCTTATCGCCGACAGTCTTAAAATTCAGACTGCCCAGGATGCCTTAAAATTCAAATTCGTTGATCAACTGGTTTATAAAGATGAGCTTCTCACGTTGATGAAAACGCAACTTAAGGTGGATGGAAAAAAGAAAATTGAGTTTGTCACCATGGATAGTTACACAGATGCGCCCGACAACAGGGAACAATCAACCTCCAAGGAAAAAATTGCTGTGATCTACGCCGGCGGATCAATCGGCGGCGGAGAGGGCGATGATGAAAGCATAGGCTCTGAGCGGATTTCAAGAGCTATCAGGAAGGCCCGTGAGGATGAAAAGGTAAAAGCCATCGTTTTTCGCATCAATTCGGGCGGAGGCAGCGCCCTGGCAAGCGATGTGATCTGGCGTGAAGTAGCCCTTGCAACCAAAATAAAACCGGTTGTGGCATCATTCGGGGATGTTGCGGCCAGCGGAGGGTACTATATCGCCTGTGCTGCAACGAAGATACTGGCAGATCCTGCAACGATCACAGGCTCCATTGGTGTTTTCGGGGTGATTCCCAATATGGAAGGGTTGTTCAATAAAAAGCTCGGCATTACCTTCGACTGGGCCATGACCAACAAAAATGGGGATTTTATCCCGGTGATGAAGCCGCTCTCCCCTTACCAGACCCTGTTGATCCAGCGCGATGTAGACCATATTTATGATGTGTTCACCGGCAAGGTGGCCGAAGGCCGGAAACTTACAAAGGCACAGGTCGACAGCATCGGCCAGGGTCGGGTGTGGAGCGGCAGCGATGCAAAAAAAATCGGCCTGGTTGATGATTTCGGGGGGCTGACAAAAGCCGTTGAACTTGCAGCCAGCCTGGCGAAGATCAAGGATTACCGGCTTATCTCGCTGCCTGAGCAAAAAGAGTGGTTCGAAGAACTTATCGACCAAATCACCGGAAATGATCCGTCTGCAAAACTGAAACAGGCGCTCGGCACGGATTACAGGCTATACCAGTACTATAAGGAAGTTCGCGAAATGAAGGGTGTTCAGGCGAGGATGCTGATGAACATTGACATCAATTAATTACCCGCTTACCTCATAGGATACTTTATAAAGATCTCCTCACTCTTCATCAGAATATCAATATACTGCGCCCTTCTGTAGGCAAAGGGATCTTTCTGGTTCTTACGGGAGAGTTTGCCGCGGAATGCATCAATTGAATTGTATTTCTTGTGCTCCATCCAGGCGTCAAGTTCGTCGAGTATCGTGGTGATCTGTCCGATGCCATTCTTATATACAGTGCTTACAACCTGCACGCAGTCGGCGCCACACAAAATCATCTTTGCAACATCCTTGCCTGTGAAAATACCGGTATTTGCACAAAGCGAGCCACGAATTTCCCCGAACAGCAAACCGACAAACCGCATAGGCAGGCGGTTATCCTCTTCATGGCTGAGGTTATAAGGAAAATGGTGCTCCTCGGTTTCAAGGTCGATATCGGGCTGAAACATCCGGTTGAACAGCACAAAGCCATCCACGCCGGCATAATACATGTTCTGCACGAGCATCAGGGTGTTGGTATAGAAGGGGCTGAGCTTCACGCTCACCGGTATCTTCACACTTTTCTTGACTTCACTCACCACATCGATCTGCTCATTCAGAATGGCCTTTCCTTCGCGCTTGAAGTCGCCGGGCACTGCGTAAAAATTGAGTTCCAGTGCATTGATGCCGGTATTTTCAAGCTGTCGGGCGTATTCCACCCAGGTTTCATCGAAGGTGCAATTAAGGCTGGCAATGACCGGGATGTGCACCGAATTCACCACCTTTTTCAGGTGGCTCAGGTGCTCGCGCGAACCGGCGTGGGCAATGTCGGGAAAGAGGCTGATCATTTCTGCATGCCGTTCATTGTATTGATTCAGCTCTTCGCTCATTTGCAGCCGTTCAAGCTCAATTTGTTCTTCAAAGAGCGTCTTATACACAATAGCTGCCGCACCTGCCTCTTCCATTCGTTTGCAGTTGTCAACATCCTTTACCAGGTTGTTTGCACCCACTATGACCGGGTTCTTCAACTGAAGACCCATATAACGTGTTGATAAATTTGCCATGACAGTTTCTTTTAGTAAGTCAAAAAAAGTACTACAAATATATGTGTTATTTCTCGTAACTCATTGCCGCCAATCGCTTATAATGGTTGTATCTCCATTTTGCATTCTCTTCTGCAGCCTTGAAAAGCTCTTCAGCCTCGTCGGGGAACATCTTCTGAAGAGAAGAATACCTGACTTCACTGGCGAGAAAGTCCTGGAAAGTGTTCCACTCCGGCTCTTTCGAGTCGAGGGTGAACGGGTTCTTACCCTCATTGCCATTCATGGGATTGTAGCGATACAACTGCCAGTAGCCCGAGGTTACTGCGCGGTCCATCTCCTCCTCCACCTTGCCCATACCCAGTTTCAGGCCGTGGTTGATGCATGGTGAATAGGCAATGATCAGCGACGGCCCTTTGTAGGATTCAGCCTCTTTCACGCTGCGGAAAAGCTGACTGTTGTTGGCTCCCATTGAAACCTGTGAAACATAAACATAGCCATACGTCATGGCCATGGCGCCAAGGTCTTTTTTTCGTACTTTTTTGCCGGATGCGGCAAATTTGGCAATGGCGCCTACGGGGGTCGACTTGGAGGCCTGTCCGCCGGTATTGGAATAAACCTCGGTATCAAGGACCAGGATATTGATATCTTCGCCGGATGCGATCACATGATCGAGGCCGCCATAACCAATATCATAGGCCCAGCCGTCGCCTCCGATGATCCAGATCGATTTCTTGACCAGGTATTGGCGCAGGTTAAGCAGTTCCTTCGACAGTTCGCTATTTTCTTTGGTAAGCAAAGGCATTAATACCAGTGAAGCAGCCTTTGAGGCTTCTGCATCATACATGCCGTCGATCCACGCCCTCATGGCCTCGAGAGTGGCCGCATTCAACACATTTTCCTTTATGGCAGCGCGCATCCGGTCGGCCATGCGCTTGCGGAGCTGGGTGATCGCCACAGCCATTCCATAACCATATTCGGCGTTATCCTCAAAAAGCGAGTTGGCCCATGCAGGACCCTGTCCGTCAACATTTGGCCGGTAGGGAGTGAACGGGGCAGTTCCGCCATAAATGGAGGAACATCCGGTGGCGTTCGAGATCATCATCCGTTCACCATAAAGTTGGGTCAGCAGTTTGATGTAAGGTGTTTCACCGCATCCGGCGCAGGCGCCCGAAAATTCAAACAGCGGTTGCATGAACTGGCTGTTCTTAAAGGTTTTGAAACGGTCGATCACATCGGTTTTATAAGAAACCTTGCTGATATTATAATCCCAGTTGGTTGTTTCCGGCATCTGGCTTTCCAGGGTCTGGAACTCAAGTGCCTTTGTCTTGGCAGGACATACATCCACACAGTTCCCGCAACCCGTGCAATCGAGAACCGAAACCTGGATGCGGAATTCCATGCCGGCCAGTTCTTTTCCAACTGCCTTCAAGGTCTTCATACCAGCGGGTGCATTTTTCTTTTCCGTGTCATTCAGCAGGAACGGACGAATGGCAGCATGAGGGCAAACATAAGCACACTGGTTGCACTGGATGCAGTTTTCGGCGATCCATTCAGGCACATTCACAGCAATGCCCCGCTTTTCAAGTTGCGTGGTGCCATTGGGAAAGGTCCCGTCTTCGCGGCCAACGAAGGCGCTTACGGGAATATCGTCGCCGTTCATCGCGCTCACCGGATCGAATATCCTGCGGATGAAATCATCCTTGGATTCAGCATTGGCGGGCTTGATGGAAATTTTCGACCATTCGGCAGGGACTTCAACTTTTGTCAATTCTCCTCCGCGGTCGATGGCTGCGTTGTTCATTTTAACAATCTCCTCCCCTTTTCGGCCGTAGGTTTTGTAAACGGCCTTCTTCATGTCGGCAACGCTTTGTTCGTAAGGAATAACATTCGACACTTTAAAGAAAGCGCTCTGCATGATTGAGTTGGTGCGGTTTCCAAGACCGATTTCCTCGGCGATCTTGGTGGCATCAATGATGTAGAAGTTGATTTTATGATCGGCCATGTATTTTTTCATATGATCGGGCAGGCGGCGCTTGGTCTCCTCTGCATCCCAGATAGAATTGAGCAGGAACGTGCCTCCGTCTTTCAGGCCCTTGAACAAGTCATACTTCTCAAGATATGCGGGAACATGGCATGCAACAAAATCGGGGGTGATCACCAGGTATGGTGAGCGGATCGGATTGTCGCCAAAGCGAAGATGGGAGACGGTGATGCCACCGGACTTTTTAGAATCATAGGCAAAATACGCCTGTGCATATTTATCGGTGCTGTCGCCGATGATTTTGATCGAGTTTTTGTTCGCACCAACCGTGCCATCGGAACCGATGCCGTAAAACTTCGCAGAATAGGTACCCTTCGGGGATATGTCAATCTCAGGAGTCAGCGGCAGGGAATGGAAGGTAACATCGTCCACAATGCCGAGGGTAAAATGGTTTTTCGGTTCCTTTGCTTTCAGGTTGTCAAAAACCGTAACGATCTGGGCAGGGGTTGTATCCTTGGAACTGAGCCCGTACCGCCCTGCAATGATCATAGGCCTGTTTTCGCGGTCATAAAACATGTCGCGGATGTCGAGATACAACGGATCTCCGTTGGCTCCGGGTTCCTTGGTGCGGTCGAGCACACAAATCCTTTTCACGCTCTTTGGCAGCACTTTGAAGAAGTACTTTTCAGAGAACGGACGGTAAAGATGAACAGAGATCAAGCCGATCTTCTCGCCTTTTGCCGTCAGGTAATCGATCACCTCCTTGGTTGTATCAGTGATGGAGCCCATGGCGACAACAATGTTTTCAGCTTCAGGGTGTCCGTAATACATGAACGGATGATAAACGCGTCCGGTTACCTTGGTGATCTCCTGCATGTAGGAATCCACAATATCGGGAACAGGTTCATAAAAACGATTGATCGCCTCTTTTGCCTGGAAGAAGATGTCGGGATTTTGAGCAGTTCCGCGGGTTACCGGATGTTCGGGATTCAGTGCGCGGTCGCGGAACGCCTGGAGGGCATCTTTGTCGAGAAGCTTCATCATGTCCTCGTTTTCAAGCATTTCGATCTTCTGCACTTCATGGGAGGTGCGGAAACCGTCGAAGAAATGGAGGAACGGGATACGTGATTTGATTGCGGCAAGGTGGGCGATGCCGGCAAGGTCCATCACCTCCTGTACGGAGCCTGAAGCAAGCATGGCAAAACCGGTTTGGCGGGTGGCATAAATGTCGCTGTGATCGCCGAAAATGGACAGGGCATGTGCGGCAACGGTACGGGCACTCACGTGGAATACCGCCGGGAGCAGTTCGCCGGCCAGTTTATACATGTTCGGGATCATGAGTAGAAGTCCCTGCGAAGCCGTGAAGGTGGTGGTTAATGCCCCCGCCTGGAGTGAACCGTGCAACGTGCCTGCGGCGCCTGCTTCTGATTGCATTTCAACAACCTTTACCTCTTCTCCGAAAAGGTTTTTACGTCCGTTGGCAGCCCATTCATCCACGTTTTCAGCCATGTTTGAAGAAGGAGTGATAGGATAGATGGCGGCAACCTCGCTGAACATATAGGCCATATGGGCGGCGGCCTGGTTCCCGTCGCACGATAAGAATTTTTTTACTTTACTCATAATATATTGATTTTTAATTACTTAATTTCATGCTGTTAATTTACTAACAAAGTGCAAAATTACAAATTATATTTGAGAAACAGCGAAATCCGACATTAATTTTACGGCATTTGAAGACGGGGGTAAACTGGTTGTCGTTAGGGCGTTTCCATAGCATCCCGGGGGTTTTCTGCAAATAAATCAGCACCCTGTTCATAAAATGGGATTTAAGAAGAATTCCTGTAGATTCAAGAAGAATCCTTGTAGATTTAAGAAGAACTCTTGTAGATTCAAGAAGAATTCTTGTAGATTTAAGAAGGATCCTCATAGAATTGCAACGGCAAAAAGAATTTTTTCTTGCAGATGAAAAAGTATTATTGTAATTTTGCACTCCCGAATCAATAATTGGCCCGTTCGTCTAGTCGGTTAGGACGCCAGGTTTTCATCCTGGAAATCAGGGGTTCGATCCCCCTACGGGCTACAGTAAATAGTGAAAAAGTGAAATGGCGAAATAGTGAAAACTGGTTCGCCATTTTGCATTTTAGGGCGCTGAGGAAGGCCTGAGCAATATCATAGCAAGGGTAACTTTCAGCAATCCGTTTATCCTCGACCGTTTATATTGCCAGCATCCCCGGATATCAATGCAGGTTAATGATTCTTAATTCGAATTTCCGCTTCTCAATTATTTTTAACAGCAACCGGATGTTGCTTGTCGTGCAAAAATAAATGAATTTTACTAAACTGCTTATCCCCTTTAAGCAAGTTTATATTTTAATACAAATTTTAACCTAAATATAAGATAGATTCGTCTTTCTTATTTTCATTATTCTTCACCACAATAGGCACAATAGTTCACATTGTGCCTAATGTGGTTGATTTTTTCATGTGTCAACACCAATGCATGTTTGGATGTGCCAATGATTTATTTACTTGCCCAAAGGGGATAAGCAGTTTTACTAATTTAGACTAATTGATGGAGACAGAAGGTGTTCGAAATTCAATCTTAAACCGTTGAATTCATCCTAAAAATAAATGGTAACTACTCACCACCTATAAAGGCAGGATATTAATTTGGGAAAGAGGGTGAAGAGTATCCTGCGGCAGAAGTGTGATCCCGGATGGAAGCACAACTTCTTGTCCGCTGGCCTCCCTAAGACTTCGTGTCTGTGGAACCCATGAATAATCGTGTCGAAATTATCCGTTCCTTCTCACAATATACAATGTGCCAATTCCCAGTATGACAAATCCGAGAATGATCAGTCCCCATTCCGACAGTGTCGGAATGTTAGGGACGACAACCGGGTTCACCATCATTGTATATATCCGGCTTCCGGCACAAGAAAGGACATCGGTCGCTGTAATGGTAAAGGTGTAATTACCAGGCACTGATGTTGTCCCTGATAACAAACCCGCTGGAGAGAGCGTCACTCCCTGTGGGAGAATACCGGAAGTCACGTTAAATGTATATGGCCCTGTTCCTCCCGTTGCCGTGATTGACTGGTTATAAGGTATGCCTGCGGTCATTGCTGGAAGAGTCAATGGCGAAACAGTGATGGGTGGGCAACCGGCCGGGTTTATTACTATCGTGTAAATGTGAGAACCTATACAACCATTATCGTCAGTGGCCGTAACTGTAAAAGTGAAACTCCCCGCTGTTGATGGAGATCCCGATAATACACCGGCGGGTGAAAGGGTAAGTCCGGTAGGCGGCAGGCCTGAAATTACTTCATAGTTATAAGGCACCGTGCCTCCGCTGGCCACAAGTGTCTGATTGTAAAGTGTACCTACTGTCCCATTGGGCAATGTTCCAGGGGATATGACAATTGGACTGCAGGCGGGACAAACGGAAACACTGCTATTATCCAAGGTTACAGCGCCATTGCGTGCAAGGACTCTTCCTGAGGTTGTTGCGCCGGTTGTTAAGGTGATGCTGGCAAGTGCAAATATATTTCCTATGAAGGCCGTAGCGGTGCCAAGTGTCGCTGAACTCCCAATTTGCCAGAATACTTTGCAATTTGAACCACCATTAATCATGATAACATGTGAATTGCTTGCTGTCGTGAGTGTACTCCCGATCTGGAAGATGAAAACGGATGAGGAGCTGCCCTGGGCGTTGAGCGTGAGTGTTCCGGTCAGTTGAGCCGATGATGAAAAATGATAAACACCCGACGTTAGCGTGAGTCCGCCCAGATCCTGACCTGTCAGGTCTGTATTGTATGGTTGTCCTGCGAGATTATTATATGCAACTGTGAGATCGCTTTGAGCCTGCACCGCAACCGCATCATTGGTGTGAATCGTTCCGCCGGTGACGGTACCTGGAGGGAATCCGGTGATGGCAGTACCAGGGCTCACACCCAAGTCTCCGATGATTATCGTGCTGCCGGTATTTGTGACCGCTGAGCCAGCAAGTACAGCAAAACTTTCTGCCTGCCCAAGTGGAGGAGCAACCTGCGCAAATGTTACGGATTTACCAATAAAAAGAATGGCTATGGCTATCATAGCCAAAACACTACAAATGTCAGATGTAATTTTTTTCATGTTGAATATCTTCTAATAATGATTAATGAGAAAATAATTATAGCTATAATGGTTAATTGCCTTACAACAAACACATGTCAAATATATAAAAAAATATCATAAAGTCAAGAAAAAAATTCGAATATGTAACTCAATTAATATCATAGCTTTATGTCCTTTGACATCATTAAGCTCTCCTTAGAGTGTTACGACAAAAGAAGATTTGCAAAAATTTCAGCCACAAATTGGGGGCCGCAGCTGAAATACTTAACCATGTTTCTCAATTACCGTCCTGCAACAAACATCAATTCCGTTTCAGTCATCGCCAGTTCTTTTTCAATTTTCAGCAGGTTAAACCAGGCGGGATAGAAAACTGAGGCTTCGAAGTAGAATTCAGAAATATTGATTTCACCGCCATCCAGTGCTTTTTTCAACAGGCTCAGGTCATTGATTGGTAAAAGAGCCGACCTGATCTCCTGAACCAGGCTGGCCAGCTTATCCCGTTTGCTGAAAAGCATAAGGATCCGGGCCATTTCCTGAGATTTCAACTGGTTCAGTTCTGCTTCTGCTACCTTTTTCTGTCCATCTGAAGTTCTTACAGTGTTGCTGTTTTGCCACAAAGGTATGCTGACCCCTGTTGCAATACCCTGGTACCTCAGGCCGGTCACAGTTTCAGAAAAATAACCCACCTTGATTTTTGGTAACCAGGCGCCGACAGCAATGTTTTTATCCAGATGCCTGACCTTAACATCGTTTTCCAGAGACTTTACCATGGGAGTTTCCACCAGGGAACTCATAATCTCATTCATCGTGAGGCTGGGTACCACCGGGTAAACCGTATCGGCAACCACGATGTTTCTGCCACCACAAAGCTGGGTCAACCCTGTTTGCACGGTATTGCGCTGAACCTCCAGGTCCGTTCGCTCCATTTTCAGGTTGACAAACTCCATCTGGGCGTGATGATACTTGATTACGCCGATCTCACCCCGGGAAAGTTGCATTTTGGCTTTTTGAGCAATCTCGTCAGCCAGCGAAATCCTCTGTTCAAAAATTGAAAGTTGCTTATTCAAGGCCACCACACTTATCCAGGCTGATTTTGCCTTCAGTACCACCTCACGTTCTTTTTGCAGGTATTTTAAGGATGAGCCGGTTTGAATCAGCCGGGATTGAGATGAACGCTGAAAATAAACAGAGGGAAAATCGAAACTTTGGGTTATGCCAAAATCTGTTCTGTTCCCTGAAGTTGCCGGATCACCCCACAAATAGTCGAATTGAACTTCGGGGTTCGGTAGATAGATCCCTGTACGGGCTTCCCGTTTCTCAGCTTCCATTTGGCAGCGGGAAGCAATCAGGGTTTTATTGGTTGCTTTCACGGCAGCGATTACCGAATCCAACGAGGCTTGCGGCCGCCCTATAACTGGTAGAATTACCAGTAACAGGAAAAAATTATATCTTGTTTTCATTGGGTCGGTTTTTGAATATCCATGAATAGACAATAGGTATCACGTACAGGTTTAGAATTGTGGAAGTAAACAAGCCTCCCAGGATTACAACAGCCATCGGGCTCTGGATTTCATTGCCAGGTTTGTCTGCATAGATGATGAGGGGAACAAGTGCCAGCCCTGAAGCTAAAGCTGTCATCAGGATCGGGTTTAACCGGTCGGAAGAACCTGCTATGATCGCCTGTATTGTTGATTTTCCATCAGCAATAAGGTGCTGGTATCTTGAAACGAGGAGAATACCGTTGCGGGTTGCGATTCCAAACAGGGTAATAAATCCGATGATGGCCGGAATGCTGAGCACTCCGGATGTCAGCCAGATTGCAAACACACCTCCTATCAGTGCCAATGGCAGATTTAACAGAACGATACCGGCCAGTTTCACATTCCGGAATTCACGGTAGAGGACCAGAAAAATGATAAATATTGCAAGAATGCTTGTAAACAGAAGCATCCGTGTGGCCATTTTAGCACTTTCAAACTGCCCGCCATATTCGATATGGTAATTTTCGGGCAACTTAACGTCTTGGGCAATGATCTTTTCAACATCCGCGACTATGCTTCCCACATCACGTCCGGCGGTATTTGCAGAGATTACGATCTTACGCTGTACATTCTCCCGGTTAATGGTATACGGACCTGTTGATGATACAATATCTGCTACATAGCCCAATGGTATTTTCTTGCCGTCATAGGTGTCGATATAGGCATTTTCAAGTGATTCCATTGTATTGCGGTAGGGCGCATCGTATTTCAGTACCAGGTTAAAACTCATCTGGTTTTCAAAAACATCCGACATTTTTTCACCACCCAGGGCAACCGCGACAAATTCATTGAATTTATTGATTGGAATCCCATACCTGGCCAGCATTTCACGCCGGGGTTTGATCTGGATTTGCGGAACATCGACCAACTGATCAACATTCAGATCAACAAGCCCTTCAACGACTGCGATTTTATTTTTAATCTCATTCGCGGTTGTAAAGAGCGTATTCAGATCGGGACCGAATAATTTAATGGCGATGCTGGCACGGGTGCCTGAAAGCATGTGGTCGATCCGGTGTCCAAGGGGTTGCCCGATGTTCACATAAATACCCTGTACTTTCCCGAGTTTCTCCCTGACTTCAGTCATGAACTCTTCCCTGCTTCGTTTATTGAGTTGATAAGGCACATCGATCTCTGATCCATTGATGCCGCCATGAATATGTGTATTAGCCTCTGCTCTTCCGGTTCTGCGACTCACGTTGTTCACTTCAGTAATCGTAAGAAGCGCCCTGTCAATCTGGTCGGCAATCTGGTTGCTTTGATCGATGGATATGCCAGGAATCGTAATTGTGGTAATGGTTAAAGTACCCTCATTAAATTCAGGTAAAAATCCGCTTCCCAATCGTGTAAGCAAAAAGAAAGCAGCAACAAGTAAAGCAAGACCCAACCCTATGATAACTTTCTTGAATCGCATAGCCCCATCGAGACTACGTTCATAAATTACGTTTAGTCTCTGTATCAATTTGTTATCACCCCGTTCATGACGGTTTAACTGCCCCGGGGTGGTCAGGAGGTAACTGGCCATTACCGGAGTAAGGGTTATCGCAACAAACAGCGAAGCAATCAATGAAACAATAAAGGTGATACCCAGCGGTTGGAGCATCCTTCCTTCCATGCCTGACAGAAAAAACAAGGGACAGAATGCAATGATGATGATCAGGGTCGCCTGAACAATTGATGACCTGATTTCTACAGAAGCATTATAAATGACCTTCAATACTCCTGATCTTTCCCCATCAGGCAACTTATGATTTTGCCTTAACCTTTTGAGTACATTTTCTACATCCACAATCGAATCGTCAACCAGGATACCGATTGCGATGGCCATGCCTCCCAGTGACATAGTATTCAGGGTCAATCCGAGAAGACGCAAGGTGATCAGTGAAACAAGCAACGATAGCGGGATGGCAATCAGTGAGATGAAGGTTGTTCTTGTATTCAGCAGGAAAAGAAAGAGAATGATCGCAACGAAAATACCTCCTTCAAGCAGAACTCGTTCCACATTCTTAATGGAAGTGCTTATAAAATCAGCCTGCCGAAAGATTTCCGGCTGAATTTTAACCGAGGATGGCATCGTTTTCTCCAGTTCATGAACCACTTTGTCGATCGATTCGGTCAGTTTCAACGTATTTACACTGGGCTGTTTAAGAACCGTCATGATCACAGCAGGCCTGGCATTCAGAAATGCATCACCTAATTTGGTCGGAAAGCCTGCTTTTACAATGGCTACATCCCTGATTGTTACTGGAAAAGCTCCGTTCATCTTTACTACTGAACCGGCAATCTCATTCAGATCAGTTGTTCGGCTCATTCCTCTGATTACATATTCCTGTCCATATTGGTGAATAAACCCGCCTGAAGAATTGCTGTTCACATCTTTGCAGGACCCGATCAGATCGGACAGCGTGACGTTATGGTATTTCATTTTCTCGGGATCTGCAAGAACCTGGTACTCTTTCGGAAGCCCTCCCATAACCAGGACCTGGGAGACCCCTGAAACGGAGAGCAGGCGTTGTTTGATCTGCCGGTCAGCAATCGTCCGAAGATCAAAGGGAGAAAGCGAATCTGAGGTGACGCCGATCAGCATGATCTCACCCATGATCGAACTTTGTGGATCCAGTACCGGGGCAGCTACACCGATCGGAAGATGATCCAGCATCGGACCGAGCTTTTCATTGACGATTTGCCGGGCTTTATAAATATCAGTGCCCCATGCAAAATCAACCCAGACGATGGAGAAACCCGCCATGGAGGTGGAACGGACCCGGCGTACGCCAGTGGCGCCATTCAGTGCGGTTTCAATTGGGAAGGTTACCAGCTTTTCTACCTCTTCGGCAGCAAGATTATGAGCGTCGGTCATCACGGCAACAGAAGGAGCCGTGAGATCGGGGAAGACATCGACATCGGTATCCCTGGTCACCATTAATCCGGCGATCAGAAGCAGTCCCGACAGGATCAGAACCATCATCCGGTTCTGAAGCGAAAAAGATATGATTTTGTTCAACATGGTTTCTACGGATTAATGTTCGTGACCATGAGAAGGAGTGCCGGTCATCTGGGATGATGCTTTGATGAAAATTGCTCCAACTGTGACTACCCGATCGCCTGGGACAAGTCCGGAGACGACATTTGTAAAATTTCCGTCCATAAAGCCAAGTTTTACAGATCGTTTCATAAAAGATTCGCCGGCGGTCTGTACGTACACGTAATAGTTTCCCTGCTCTTCAAGGAGCGAAGAAACGGGCACGACAAGCTGATTTTTAACAGGGGTGGTATGAAGGAATATTTCGGCAAATGATCCGGCCACAAAGGCACCTTTGTTCGGAAATTCAAATGTGACAGGGATAAATTGATTATCAGTGGAAACTGCAGATCCTTTTGCGATAAGTTTCCCTCCAATTTCCTCAACATTATATACCTGGCTGCTCCCTGCTGGTCTGAATGATGCGGATTTGATCAATGGAACATCCTTCCAGTTGCGTTGCGGAATGTCAGCCCGAAGCATGATCTTGTTGGTATTGACAATAGAGACCAGAGGAGTTCCTTCTGTTACGTAGGTGCCATTGGGTTGGTATAATTGCTGTATAAAACCACCGGAAGATGCGGGAATATTCATGTTGCTTCCTGAAATACCATTCAGATAGGCAAAATACCGGGCGCTGTCAACCCTGTAATTTGTCACTGTTTCATTGAACTGTTTCCGGGAGACAATCTGATCTGTTAACAGCGCCTTTTCACGTTCATAAGCTGCTTTTGAGGCCTCAAAGCGGCTTCTCAGGCCGGAGATATTAACATCCATGTTGCGTGATGTAAGACCCTGGCCGGTCAGGGTGAACAACACCGATCTCCGTTCAATCTTTGCTCCGGGTACAAGGTTGGTCTGCCTGTAAATTAAAATTCCATCACTTTTTGCAGTCAGGGTTGTAATTTCTGATGGTGGTATGACAAGTTCACCACTGACTTTTATGGTGTTGAAGTATTCCTGCGGAACTACCTTCAATACATTAAAATCGATCTTCCAGGCAGCTTCCTTGGTGAATTTGATCACCCCGGAAGGATCTTCCGCAGGTGGGTTTTGTTTCATCTCCTCTTCGTTTTCAAACACGCTGGCATTTGAAATTTCCACAGAATCTTTTAGTCCGCTCCCATTGAAAATAAATTCAAGAGAGACAGTCCCTCCGGTGGAAGGGGTAAACTTTACTTGAAAAATTCCGGGAATTCTTGGTTTGCTGGTATCCCCTGCACCAATCAGTTTTCCGTTTTGAATTACCCTGATTGCCATGATTCCTTCTGCCAAAGGTTTATAATCGCTTAAACGGGTAATATGAATTGAGCCCTCCGTTGGTTGCCCTTTGATCATGGGTTTGATCTCGGCAAAATATTCGCAGGCATCGGAAAATGCTGTATAAGGAGTCGATCCTGCCCCATGCGCATGACCGTTTTCTGCTGTAGCGGGCTGGGTTTTGTTATTCCTGCATCCTGTTATAGCCATTACCAGGATCAGGAGAAATAAACATGTATTTCTCATGGTTTGTTTTTATGATATGAAATAAAATGAAAAGCAAAGCCTGTGGCTTAAGCGGAAAAAATAAATCAGCAAGGATGGATCAGCAGGGAGGCGCTCTTGGGGGCAGGCTTATTAATATCCCCTCATGTAAGGGTTCGCCTTGTGGAACATCGACAAGCGTTCCGGGTGATTCAAATGGAACGAAGGAGGCTGTGCTTGTTGAAATTACATATAAACATGGAATATTTAACAGGCTCTCAAGGTTGTTGAGCGTATGTGCCCTGGGCACATTAAATGCCAACGTGTGAATTTCACATCGTAATGGCTGGTGGTCATTGTTTGCGTGAGGATCTTTTACACCGATGGCTATCTCATGCTGGTGAATGGGGATATCCTCATGATGGTGATGCGGAATGGCATTGTGCAGAATCACAATGCTGATCACCAGGAATAAAAAACCGGAGATAACCTGACGTTTCATATTCGACAAAGGTAGTGAAAACTGTTTCGCCTTTTTGCTTTTCCCGCACAATTGATAAAATTGTCAGCCTGGAAATGAACGGTTTTAATAGCGTGCCTGAATCGCAAATTTATTTCATACTTTTGTGTTTAAAGTATATGCGACATGATGCGACGAACCGTTCCCGACTCCAAAGCGCTTATTAAAAACATCATTGAAAAGAGCAGCCTGAAGCAAGAGGTGTATCATAAAACCCTCGACATCTTTAACCAATTCAAACAGGAGAGCGAGTCTTTCGTAAGGTCGAACTCCGGCCAGATGAAAAACGCCCCATTCCCGGTCTTATTTGAGTATCAGAACAGAAGCACCTTTGAATTTCAGCTAAAATTCGGCTCTGATATCCTTATTTTTTTCATGCACTCGAATGTGTTCGAAATCCCCCGCGACCACCTGGTGATGAAAAGCAGCTATATCCGCGACGATAAAAGCCGCTCTTACTGCGGGATCATCCATATATTCAACTTTCTTGCCGATTCTTTCAAATATAACAGAACCAACGATATCGGCTATTGCATCGGCCGGATATTCGTGAACCGTGAAAGTCATTACTTTACCGAAGGAAAACGGGAGATTGGTCTGCTATTCAACAATTTTGCTGGAAATACGCTTGACCGGCAAGCCATTCAAACAATCATTCACTCCTCGGTCATGTACACACTCAACTTCGACCTGCTGATACCGCCATACGAGAACATACGGGAGGTGTCGGTCGAAGAGATGCAAACAACACAGAATGCAATTTCAATAAGCACTGGCAAGCGCCTTGGATTCAGGTTCCAGGCAGATCCTGAATGATGAAGATGTGAATTCGAATTTGCGAATTTGTATGCAAAGGGGTCAGAAAAGCACTTCGAGCAGAAGTTCCCTGAGCGAGGCATAGGTGTGCGTCAGGATGCAATGTATCCCTTCCGGGGGAGTCCACTTCACCAGGAAAATGCCTTCGCTGGTCTCAGGTACCAGTTTCTGCCCCGAATCAGCCTCCATTTCAAACCATCGTGTTTGTTTCAGTATCCATTTTTCCCTGGTCAGGTAAATATGCCAGGTAGCCGGTAGTTCTCGCCGTATGGCAATGGTTTTCAGGCCGGTTTCTTCCTTAACCTCGCGAACCGCGGCGGCACTTGCTGAAGACAGATCGGTTTTGGTATTCCCCGGGCCCTGAATATCCATGTGATCAATTTTTCCTTTTGGTAAATCCCAGTACCCGAGCCGGTGAATAAAAAGAAATTCCTCCTTTTCATTCTTAACCAGTCCGCCAGCAGCCGGGATGAACTTAAAAAAAGATCTGAACGCAGCAAAAGCACCGGAGGGATTGTGTTCATTGAAATCAGGATCAACGATCAGGAATTTCCGGTACTTTTCATATCGTTTAAAATCCTCCCAGTCTTCCTGCAATTTCCCTGCCGATTGAAATTCAACAAGCAGTTCGGACGGCAGGAGGCTTTCCGGACGGTGAGGGATGAAGAGAATGCAACGGTCGTTCAGAAATATTTTCATGCGATAAAATTTACATGGTAAAAATACGTTTTTTCAAATTATGGAAATCACGCTGTTGCTTCATTTTTGTTATCTTTGCGGCAGAATAACAATAATAATTATATGATCTATAACAAAGACATTGCATTAAAAACAGCTGAACTGCTGCTTAAGATCAAAGCAGTGAAACTCAACGCTAAAGAATTATTCACCTGGGCTTCCGGCATCAAATCGCCAATTTATTGCGATAATCGTATCACCCTCTCCTACCCTGAGATCCGTACCTTTATCCGCCAGCATTTTGTTCGGGCGATTGAAGAAAGCAATTTTGAACCCGAGGCGATTTCAGGAGTTGCAACAGGAGGCATTGCCCAGGGTGCACTTGTGGCACAGGAACTCGGACTGCCCTTTTCATATGTCCGCTCTGGCAAAAAGGAACACGGGCTCACAAACCAGATTGAAGGGGAGGTTCGCCATGGCCAGCGCATTGTCGTTATTGAAGATCTCATCTCCACCGGTGGTTCAAGCCTTGGCGCAGTGCAATCATTGCGCGATGCGGGATGCAACATCAAAGGGATGCTGGCCATTTTCACATACAACCTTTCCAGTGCCGAACGCGCCTTTAAGGAGGCCGAATGCGCATTGATCACGCTGACAGATTACGACCACCTTATTCAGAAAGCCCTTGAAATCGGGTACATCACCCAAGACGATATTAAAGTTCTGCATGACTTTAAGAAATCGCTCAATTAGCAGGAATTGATTTGCCGGAACACCGTTTCTATTGGTAACGGATTTCTTAATAAACGGAAAGAGGGCTGCCCCGATCGGGCAGCCCTCTTTCTGTTAACAGATTTTGGACGATCCTTCTGCTTAAAGCTTGACTATCTTCCCGTAGCCATTGCCAACCTTAACAACATAGGTACCACTGGCAAAGCCGCTTAAATCCAGTGAAGTTTTAACTTTTCCTTCCGGCTGATTGCCAAGAATTTTATGAATCAGTTCACGGCCGGTCATGTCGTATACGGAAATGATGACATTCCCTCTTGTTTCGTTTGAATAGCTTATTTGCACGATGTCTTTGACCGGGTTCGGGTTTAGGTCAAGCCTGTAATGATTGTCAACACCACCCTGAACCGGACCAATACCCAACGGAGAATAGTAGGTTGTATCCATCCATAAACCGCGTCCATAGGTTGAGAGGTAAATCACACCATAATTAAGAATGTGGTAATCCTCCAATACCTGTTGCTTAATTTCGGTAACGGCAACATTCCCGATATTTTGCATATCCATGGCCCATACCGTAGCGCCGGCGTTCAGGTTCGATGTAGAGTATACACCAACGTCGGTTCCTAAAACTGCGCGGCCATCAGCCGACATTTCAAGCAGGCCACTGTACACCGGAACAGCCGGAAGGCCTGAGCCCTGGGCAGCGGTAAACACAGGGGAAGCAGCATTGCCGTTCTGTGAATAGTAAACATAATCCTGGTTACCGTAATTGCCAAGCGTTACCAGCACAAGGTTGGCATTGTGCGGATTTATCGAAACAGAGGTTACGTAGCGACCGGTAAATGGGGTATTGGCAAACGCTGTATCGACAAGTACACACTGGGAACTGGTAATGTTTGCAGTGGCGGAGTCGTATGCATTGAGAAGTCCTGTAATCCGGATCAGGCGTCCTTTAGACGTTCCGGCCCAGAGTGTTGTAAGATCTTCGGATACCGCCATCGCGGTAACCGGATCGTTAGCCGCCAGATTCTTGAAGATCATGAAATATTCCGGGTCATTCTGGAATTTCAGAAGGTCTTTGGTCATAAAAATCCCCTTTAGGAGGAGGGAATCACCGTACACAAAAAAGCGGCTGGCAATGGGGTCGGCCACCGTAATGCTATCGCCTTTTGGGAGTGGGGAAGTGATATAATATGGGAACAAAAATCCATTGGAACTACTTGCGACCATCACTGTGGTATCAGCGGGAATCGTGTCAAATGCAGCATAGTATTTTACGCTGTCTCTGGTAATGCCAAAAACCTGTCCCTGGTTGAAAGATTCCCAAAGACGCATGGGGACATGGCCGGTGGTATCTGTTTTAATCCCCATCGCAAAATTATTGTAGTAGTTGATGTCAGTGAAATTCTGGCGGCGGATTTTTGATAATCCTGTTTTCGAATACACTGCGATATCTGAAATCATATTTGACCATGCACAGGTTCCTCCATTGCCACCATAATTGGATGGCTGAGGTTGTGCATTGACTCCGAGCGAAGCGGCATCAATGCGCCATGCCTGGTAACCGTCGCTGGCAAAACTAACCTCCGAGGGATGGAAATACCCCAGAACGAGGGTTCCGATCCGTGTCCCGCCACCCATCACGTAGTCTTTCTGTGCGGAAAAACCTACTGTGTTGAACTGGGTTGTTTGAAGATTTTTATTGCTGGTCTGAAAAGTAAAATCAGAAGTTCCGATGGTTGCAAGACTGACACCACCATCGGTTGCCATCACCAGTTGGTTGGCATTATTTGGCCGGAAACAGTAGCTATGATGGTATAATGGTGCGAAATAAGGGCTATAGGCGCCATAAGTGCCGAAACTTACCTGTTCCCAGTTATAGAAACCGGTTGCAACTTCTTTCCGGCCGTACCACATATTTCTTCCGCCTAAAAATACTTTGCCCGGATCATTCGGAAATACGGCAAGGGTATTCGCATAGCAGCCATATCCCGAGAATGGTTCATAAGATGGATTGCTCGGAAAGGCGATGGTCCAGGTTGTACCTTTGTCGATGGAAGTGTAAATATTCAGCAGCTTTCCATCGGTATTGGCCATGCTGGCATACATCACGTTGGCATCAGAAGGCGCAATGGCAAAAACCATCCAGCCAATCCCGCCTGAAGGCAAGGAGTTTTCTTTCCCGGTTGTAAGGGTGATGAGTGAATTCAAGTCTCCGGCCGGTGCGAGGTAGGCTGAATCGCCCACAGACATAATTACGGTGCCATCGGGCCCTACGCATACGTCCATGGCATATCCGGGTATTACCTTCGTCCAATCGTTACCATTATCGCTGTAGTAGATTCCTCCGAAAGTTGCAGCAAATATGCGGTCGGTCTGGCTGTTGATTGCCAGTTTGGCAACTGCATCAAAATCGGCGTTCCCAACAGTTGCAGGTATCCGGGCGAATTCACTGCCTGAGGCCGACCGGTAGATGCCGTCGCCGGCGTATTTTATTGTTTTGCATGTTGATACACCTGTTGCTGCATATATTGTACCGCTTGAAGCCTGAACAATGGATGAGATCTTAGGGACTCTGTTCTCAGCAACGGGCAATGATGTCCAGGAAAGGCCCAGATTGGTGGACTTCCAGAGGCCGCCATTCGCTGCTCCGGAGATCAGGGTCGAACCGGTTGGGTCTGTATTGTCAAAAATCGCACTCCATGACATGCCGGCATAGTTGTTGGGGCCCAGGCTTACCCCATAAAGCCCCAAGCCTTCGGCAGATGACTTGAATGCCATCTCTTCAGCTTGCTGACGGGCTTTAATAACATCCAGCGGGTTCACCACCCCGGTGTGCTGATTGGCACATACGGTCTCCTTCCAGGACCCATCAGGTTTTTGTGGATTCGTTTTCCCGGGCTGGCCAGCCAAAGACAACACGGAGAAGGAAAGTAAAGCAAGAACAAAGAAAGCTGTGATCAGGCTAAATGGTACAAATCTGTTTTTCATATCACTCTTTTTTAATTGACTTATATGTTTCTTGAATCAGTATTTTTAAACCCGCGATTATCAATGGACAGGAGTGGTTAAAACCCTCTTGTTTTAAACGAACAAATATAAAGTAAAATAACTATACAGCAAAATTATTTTACCTAATCGATTTTTTCTTCGGTGAATGGAGCAGATCAGCCGCTGATATGAGATTGTGGTCAAATTTTCTCAAGCGTGTTTTCCCGGAGCCAGCCCACACTGCCATTGGCAATCCTGATTTCGTACCAGCCGCTGATATTGTCGAGCAACCTGACTTTTGTACCTTCGTGCAAGACAAAAAGATCCGTGCTTTTTTCATCAGGTGAGCTTTTCACTGTTATGGTGGGGGCAAATACAATTGCTTCACTTGCCGACTGGGTAAAACTATAGCTGCTCCAGGCAAATATCAGCGCGATAACAGAGAAGAAAAAGAGGCTGAAGGCAGCCCAGAAGCCTATTTTCCTGAGGATCAACACCCGCGAAACAAGATAGAGCACAAATCCCAGCAAACCTGCGATAAATGTAAAAACACATAAAAAGGCCCAGCCATCTGCCGGGAAAATCTGCACCAGGCTGCTATACCATCGCTTATAAAAAAGTTCGGGCAGCGGCTCAATTTTGTCCGAAATTTTCGTGTTGGCTACATTGAGGTTAAAATCAATATCTCCACTCCCCGGATCAAGTCGCTTGGCGCGCTCATACCAGAGAATCGCCCTTGCATAATCGTTCATCTTGAAACAGGCATTCCCCATGTTGTAAAAAAGTTCGGGGGATGAATACCCATCTGAAGCAATTTTCTGATACAGTTCAGCAGCAACTGAATAAGAACCTACTGCATAAGCCTTGTTTGCCTTCACCAGGTCGACCTGTTCGTCGGAGGGAAATGCAGCATGGGCTGCAAAAAGGAGAATTAACAATAAACTGGTTGCTTTCATATGCTTTATTTCAGTTCCCGCTCCATTTTTGCAATTATTTCGAGCGCTTCATTATAAATTCTTTCCATGTTGACTGTTTTTTCGCCGGGAGCAAACCGGGAAAATTCAGTATTATTCAACGTTCCTGTAAACTGGGAGATAATGGTCTCGTTCACATTTTTGCGGACCAAGGCCTCATGTACCGAATCAACACTCAATTCTGCAAGAGGAATACTGAACTTGTCGGAAAGATAGCCCCAAAGAGCCTGGGAAATAGCAATGTAAAAATTATCCTGCTGGCCGGCCTTCTGAAACTGCTCAGCTTTTTGCAACCGCTTTTTTGCAATTTTAGTCGCTTTCCTGTTTTTCATGAGTACCGTATCGCTGCGACGGGCAGCCATCTTGTTCCACAACACAAAGAAGACCAGGAAAAGTATGAACGGCGCTGCAAGCAGAAGCCAGAATCCAATGGAGAATAAAAACCTGGAACCTGCTCTGGTCAGGGTGAAACGATTATCCTTAATATGCCTTATGTCGCTGCCGATATATTTTATCTCCTCCTTATTCGCACCGGAATAGGTCATCTGGGCTCCGGTATCGCCACTGCCTTTTTCAACATCAAGGGAAAACTCCGGACTTGTAAGCGAAACATAGCGTTGTTTTTCAAGGTCAAAATAACTGAAAGTAAATGGCTTAATGCTGAATTTACCGGGTTTCCGCGGTATTAAAAGATATTCAAACACCTGGTTGCCAGATATCCCTGCAGCGGTTGTCTGGATGTCGCTGGTGACCTTGGGGTCATAACTCTCAAAATCGGGGGGGAAAGTAACATTCAGTTTGTCAATGAGTTGTATGTTCCCTTTGCCACTTACGGTACATTTAAGGTTAACGGCTTCATTGGTTTTCAATCGGGTGTTGTCGACCTCGGAATGAAAGGTAAAACTACCGACTGCCCCGCTGAAGTCAGCAGGCTTACCCACTTCGGGGAGCGGTTTAACAGAAATGACAATCGGGTTTGATTTCAAATTTTTCTCAACATTGGCTACCCCTGAATTAAAAAATGAGTCATTAAAGAAATCATCAAAAAAAGGATCGCCCGACTTTGTTTTGGTTTGTCGTCTCACCTGTGCAACACATGCCAGTTCAAGTGGATCAATTACCAGGCGGCCGCTCTTCAGCGGGAAAAGGGCAATTTTGCGGATATCTGCAACAATGTACTGCTCCCCGTCAATTACCTGGGTCGTTTGCTGCAGCTTGTCGTTTTCTTTCATCAGGTTCTGGGACCAGAACCCCGAAAAGGAGGATAGCTTGCTGATATTGATCTGGGCGATCGGAACCTTGGTAAAGATCTTGTATGTAACCACAATGCCTTCACCCTGCAATGGATTGGAGTTGGATGCGAAAGCTTTTACATATACATCATTGCTGCTGCCTTCAGATGCTCCCTGCTGGGCTCCTCCTGCCCGGCCCTGGTTTCCGGTTCCCTGGGATTGATTCGCCGGAGAATTGGAATTTTTCACAACCTTGACGGAGAGTGTATTGGACGTGATTTGCTTGCCATTCACCGTCACGCTTGCAGATGGCATGTCGAAGGTTCCCTCGCGGGTTGCCTGCAACAGGTAAGTAAACGTATAGGTAATTGACATGGTCGTAGTCCCGTTCACCATCCGGATACTTGAGCTTGTGCTGGTATTAGGGCCGCTCAGCATCTCAAACCCTTTGATATTCGGCCCCCTGAAGCCGCTGCCCTGGGCATTGAGGGTATAAACCAGCGTGAATGTTTCACCAACTGCCACAACAGGCCTGGCCTGGCCGGTCATCCTTACCTCCTGGGCAAGCCCGGTCGCAGCGGAGAGCATTACAAGTGCGATGAAAGAAAATACATATTTTTTTAACATACCTTTCAATCTTTACCAATCCTTTTCAATGCCAATCACCTGTACCTTTGCTTTCTGTTTTTTAACTTTTTGCATGGTCCTCTTCTCATCATTTTTCAGCGCCTCGAGCATACGCTCTGCGTCATCCTTGCTGATTTTTTTCTGATCCTGTGGCTGTTTCTGCTGATCATTTTTCTGATTCTCATCCTGTTTCTGGTCCTTTTTATCCTGCTGATCCTTCTTGTCGTCCTTTTTGTCCTGGTTGTCTTTGTTTTGCTGCTGCTGCTGTTTCTTCAACATCATTTTAGCATATTCCAGGTTGTATTTTGTGTCAGTATTTTTAGGGTTGTTCATCAATGAATTTTTGTAGGCAGCAATACTCTTCTCATATTCTTTCGACTGCAGGTAAGAATTTCCGAGGTTATGAAACACCTTTGACTGAAGCTCCTGGTCAGATTTTTTATCGGCCATGTTGCTGTATATCTTGGCAGCTTCTTCATAATTTTTGTTCTTGTAAACAGCTGTACCTAAGTTGAACTGTCCTTTAGCCGACTCCTTGTTTATTTCAAGCGCTTTACGGTAGTCCTTTTCAGCATCTTTATACTCCCCGTTTTCAAATTTCCGGTTTCCCTGCCGCAGGAGGGCATTCTCTTTCTGCGCAAAAGTAAAATTGCACGCCATCAACAGGAGAACGGTAACAAAAATGTATCTCATTGCGAATTGGTGTCAAAAGGTTTAAATCGCCTCATCCACTGGGTCTTTCGTTCAAACAGGAACAGATCAAGGATCAGGAGGAAAAGCCCGAGAGCCACAAAGTACTGAAAACGGTCTTCATAATCGCTGAACTGTTTTTCTTCGATCTCTGATTTTTCGATCTTACCGATATCCTCAAATATTTTCGAAAGTCCGGTCTCAGATGTTGTGGCACGCACATAGATGCCCTTTCCCACGCTGGCAAGTCGCTGCAGCAATGTTTCATCCAGCTTGCTCATGACAGTTTGCCCATCACGGTCCTTTTTGTAGCCGGTCTGTATAGTCCCGTTAAATTCAGGTATCGGGGTTCCCTCAGGCAATCCCATACCAATCGTGTAAATGGTTATATTCTTTTTAACTGTTTCCTCAGCTTGTTCCAACACATTGCCCTCATGGTCTTCTCCATCAGTGATAACGACAATCGCCTTGTTATGCTTTGACTCTCCAAACCCGTTTGAAGCGACTTCAAGAGCCTCTGCAATGGCTGTTCCCTGGGTGGTTACAATGCCGGTATTGATCGAAGAGGTAAACATTTTAGCGGCCGCATAATCAGTTGTGATGGGTAATTGCGTGTAGGCCTTTCCGGCAAAAACGATAATTCCGAGGCGGTCGCCTTCCAGGTTGTCAATCAGGCGTACGATCGATTGCTTGGCACGTTCAAGCCGGTTGGGCTTTATGTCCTGGGCCATCATGGAATTCGACACATCCAGGCAAATCATAAGGTCAATGCCTTTCCTTTTCACTTTTTCAAGGCGGGAGCCGGTTTGAGGATCAGCCAGGGCAATGATCATGCTGATCATGGCAATCATCACCACGAAGAATTTCAGGATTGATTTTACCATCGAATAATCGGGGATCAGCTGCCTGATCACATTCCAGTCACCATACTTAGCCAGTGTTCTCCTTTTCCACAATAAAAAAAACACAAGCAACCCGGCCAGGACCGGAATCACCGCTAGCAAGTACAGGTAGTATATGTGGGCGAAGCGAAACATCAGGGAATATTCTTTAAATACAAATATCTCAATAGCATCTCCAGCCCGATCAGCAGGAAAGCAAGCAGCACGAGAGGCAGGAACTCCTCTTTTTTCTTTCGGAATTCAGTAACATCGATCTTGGATTTCTCCATTTTGTCAATCTCCTGGTAGATGGCGCGAAGCTTGGCATTGTTGGTTGCACGGAAGTACTTCCCGTCAGTGCCTTTGGCAACTTCCATCAACAGTGGTTCGTCAATTTTCACTTCCATCATCTGAGTCTGCAACCCGAAGGGTGTCTGCACAGGATAAGGAGCCTGCCCTATTGTCCCGATGCCTATTGTATAAATCCTTACGCCATAGAGCTTGGCAATCTCGGCAGCTGACCTCGGGTCAAGCGATCCCATATTGTTCACCCCGTCGGTGAGCAGGATGATCACTTTGCTGACAGCCTTGCTGCCACGAAGCCTGTTTACCGCAGTTGCCAATCCATCGCCCAGGGCAGTGCCATCTTCAATCATGCCGCTTTGTATGTCGCGAAACAGGTTTTTCAGCACCGCATGGTCGGTGGTAAGGGGGCATTGCGTGAATGTTTCCCCGCTGAAAATAACCAGTCCGATACGGTCGTTGGGCCGGCCGTCAATAAATTCAATCGCCAGATCCTTGGCGGCATTCAGCCGGTCGGGTTTGAAATCCATGGCAAGCATGGAGCCACTGACATCCAGCGCAATAACCAGGTCGATTCCCTCCACGCTGATGTCCTGCCTGCTTAGACTTGTCTGCGGCCTGGCCAGTGCAATGATCAGCAATGCAATTGCCAGCAGGCGGATCACATAGAGCCCGTGATAGATGTAAAACTTCATATTTCGGCCGACCTGTGCAAATCCTTCGGCTGTACTAATCTGCAAATCTGCCGCATACCGCTTCCTGCGGTAAAAATACCACACCACCAGCAGCGGGATAACCAGAAGCAGGTAAAGGAAACCCGGGTTGCCGAATGTAAGAGGTTTAAGCATTTTTATTGTTGCGTTGTTTCATGCACAAATTCAATTCCATCATTGAGGCATTTCTCATTTTCAACTGCCAGGGGCTGGGCTTTGGCAAATTTTACCATATCGGCCAATGTCAACAACCGACCCAGTTTGCCCAATGGCTGCTCACCGCACCCGGAATGACTCACCAGACTGTCTGTAATTTCAGCAGTGGTTTGCTCGAGGGCAGGTACCTGGAAACGGTCTTCAATATACCTTCTGAGAATTTCAGTAAGTTCTGAATGGTATTCCTTCACTTTTCCTGCCTGCCAGAGCTTTCTTATCCTGAGTTTCTCTATATCCCGGAGCGCAAGTTCATGCGGCAAAAGAACAACTTTTGGTTTCAGCGTGAAAATCGGTTCCTTTTTCCTGCGTTTCTTAAAATACCATATTGCTATGACAATCAGTGCAACAATGGCAAGTGCGATGAGTATCCAGGGCAGCATCTCCCGGAAAGAGAGCGGCACCTTCAAGGGACCGATGATCGGCTTGATTGCCTGGGTCGTATCAACCCGCACGGTATGCACAGCCAGCAGCATCATGGTTGAACCTACCAGCAGCGTGCTGGTATCAGGAAGTGTCTTGTACTTGAACGGTACCGATGGAATGGTATAAAACCCTGAATCGTAGCAAGTAATATTGAGCTGCTGGGAATAGGTCACCTTTTTTTTATCTGCGGAAAACAAGGTATCCACTTTGCCCCTGCCAATCACCGATATTGATCCGAGGATCGAATCCGGGATCAAAGGCCACAGGACCTGCGAATTGGCCGGACCGGTAAATTTCAGGGTCAACCCGACATGATCGCCAATGAGCATGGCATTCGTATCAAGCCTGGCCGAAACACTGACCTCCTGGCCGAAGCTGTTTATCCAGCCTGACAGAACAATAAATACAATGCAGGTTTTTAAAAATCTCATTCTGTTTCTGTTATCTTCTTGCACCTCTTTTTCTGAACAGCCCCATCAGCGGCTTAATGTAGTCCTGGTCTGTAGCAATCTTCACCACATCTACCCCGCTGCGCAAAAATGTATCTGAAATATATTCGTTATGAGCCTTGTACCAATTGTTGTATTGTCGGCGTACCCTCCGGTCTGACGAATCGATCCACAACTGTTTGCCGGTTTCTGCATCACGGGCACGGATGAGTCCGACATCCGGCAATTCAATTTCACGTTCATCGAAAATCCTCACGGCGATCAGGTCATGCTTCTTGTTTGCAATCTTTATGGCGTCTTCAAAACCCCGGTTAAGAAAATCACTCAGCAGAAAAGCCGTGCAACGTTTTTTAATGGCATTAGTCAGGAAACGCAAGGGTTCGACAAGGTTGGTTTCTTTCTGCTGCGGCTGAAATTCAATCAATTCACGGATGATCCTCAGGATATGGCTGGTGCCTTTTTTCGGAGGGATAAACTTTTCAATGGTTTTGCTGAAAAAGATCACCCCAACTTTATCGTTATTCTGAATTGCGCTGAAGGCAAGTACGGCTGCGATTTCTGTGATCACATCCTGCTTGAAGGTTTTCCTGGTGCCAAATTTATTGGAACCGCTCACATCGATCAGCAGCATTACTGTCAGTTCGCGCTCCTCATCGAACACTTTGACAAATGGATGGTTGAATCTTGCCGTCACATTCCAGTCGATATTTCGGATATCATCGCCTGGCTGATATTCCCGTACTTCCGAAAAGGCCATCCCGCGACCCTTGAACACGGAATGGTACTGACCGGAAAAGATATGATTGCTCAAACCCCGGGTCTTGATCTCGATTTTACGAACCTTTTTGAAAAGTTCAGCGGACTCCATGTAAAAACAAATAGTGAAATGGTGAAATGGTGAAATGGTGAAATGGTGAAATTAGGGCACTTCTACAGTATTGAGAATCTCACTGATGATATCCTCTGAGGTGATATTTTCAGCTTCGGCTTCATAGGTGAGGCCGATGCGGTGGCGCAGCACATCGTATGCAACAGCCCGGATATCTTCAGGAATTACATAACCACGGCGTTTGATGAAAGCGTATGCTTTGGCCGCAAGTGCCAGGTAAATGCTGGCACGCGGCGAACCTCCATAACTGATCAATCCTTCGAATTTCTTGAGCTTATATTCTGCCGGGAACCGGCTGGCGAATACGATATCCGTGATATAATTTTCAATCTTTTCATCCAGGTAAACTTCGCGGGTGACTGCCCGGGCACGCATGATGTCGGAAGTTTTGATGATCGGGCTGGTATGGAATGTCTCATTCCCGATATTCTGACGGATGATCATCTTCTCTTCCTTTTTATCCGGGTAGCCGATAACCACCTTGAGCATGAAACGGTCAATCTGGGCTTCAGGCAGCGGGTAGGTACCCTCCTGTTCGATAGGGTTTTCAGTGGCCAGAACCAAAAACGGCTCGGGAAGCATAAATGTCTCATCGCCGATGGTCACCTGTCGCTCCTGCATGGCCTCAAGCAGGGCACTCTGTACTTTTGCCGGACTGCGGTTAATTTCATCTGCAAGGATGAAATTTGCAAAAACAGGACCTTTGCGAACCTTGAATTCCTCGTTTTTCTGACTGTATATCAGCGTCCCCAGCAAGTCAGCCGGAAGAAGATCAGGGGTGAACTGTATCCGGCTGAATTTTGCATCGATGCAGTTTGCAAGTGATTTAATTGCCAGGGTTTTGGCCAGACCAGGAACGCCTTCAAGCAGTATGTGGCCATTTGCCAGCAACCCGATCATCAGGCGTTCAATCATCTGTTTCTGTCCGATAATCACTTTGTGCATTTCCATCGTCACCATGTCAACAAACGCGCTCTCCTTCTGGATCCGTTCGTTCAATTCTTTGATGTCGGTTTCAACCATGTTCTAAAGTTTTTGAGGGTGCAAATTTATAAAATGAAAAAATTGCAATACAACCTTTGATGTTAATATTTGTTAACCATTTCGTTAAAAATTTGTTAAGGGTTTTTTTAACCCGGCTTCTACTCATGATGATACGATTCACCCCGCATGATGGTAAGCCCGCGATAGAGCTGTTCGGTAAAAAAAAGACGGACCATCTGATGAGAGAACGTCATTTTTGACAGGGAAAGTATGAATGAAGCCTGTTTTTTCAGGGAGGGATCGAATCCGTAAGGGCCGCCAACAATAAAAACCAGGTTTTTACCACCGGTGAGAAACTGCTTATTCAGAAACGAAGCAAATTCTGTCGATCTCATCTCTTTTCCATGTTCATCCAGTAATATGATAACATCACCAGGTAAAAACTGTTTGCTGATTATCACGGATTCACGTGAATTTTGCTCAGCCTGCGACAGGCTCGCGGCATTTTTCAATCCGGGAATTTCCACAATCTCAAAAGGGATGTATCTTTTGATGCGCATTTCATATTCATGAATACCCTTTTTCAGAAATTCTTCTTCTGTTTTTCCGACAAGCAATAACCTGACTTTCATAATTCTGGTGCAAAGATGCAAAAAGCAACGGATTAATTGTATGTTTGACCCTTGAAGCAGCAAGATTGATTGCAAACACGATACATAATATGCACTTATGCAAATTATGATGTACATTTGTAACCAGTAATGCCACGAAATTCCTTGATGACTATGAAAAATAAATATTTCACACGGGTTATGCTCCTGGTACCAGCCTTGATCCTGATGGGCCATGTTGCTTTTTCAGGGCCTGAGGAAACCGCAGTACAGGTTACATCAGCTATCCAGGCAGGCAATGCAGCAGAGGTTGCAAAGAACTTTAACGCAATGATCGACCTTACACTTCCCGGCTACGATGATTCTTACAGCAAAACCCAAGCCGGCCAGATCCTCAAAGATTTTTTCGCCCAAAACCCGGTAAAGAGCTTTAAAATCACACGCCAGGGCTCATCGCCTGATGGCTCACAATACACCATCGGCAGCCTCGAAGCAGGTAAAAAAATCTATCGGGTCTATTTCATCATTAAATCTGTAAGCGGCCAGTATCTCGTGCAGCAACTGCAGGTTCAGGAAAACTAGTTTATCCCCGGTTACCCAGTTACCCAGTTACCCAGTTACCTTGTCACCTTGTTACTTTGTTACCCAGTTACCCAGTTACCCATTTTCACCAAACCTTTAACGGATGACCATTGACGAAATTATTGTCAACTCCCTTGCCGAGGACCTGGGCGACGGAGACCATACAACGCTGGCAACCATGCCGGCAGGTATTACCGGGATGGCCAAGCTGCTCATTAAAGATTCGGGGATTCTTTGTGGCGTAGAGCTGGCAGAAAAAATTTTCAGGGCGGTTGATCCCGCCATCCGGGTAACCATCCATATTCGCGATGGTGCTGCGGTGAAACCAGGAGATGGGGCCTTTGAAGTGACTGGCAGCAAAGCCTCTATCCTGAAATCGGAAAGACTGGTACTGAACTTCATGCAGCGCCTGAGCGGTATTGCTACTGCCACCGGGAGGGCAGTAAAACAGGTCGAAGGGCTGAAAACAAAAATACTGGATACCCGGAAAACAACTCCCCTGTTGCGTGAACTCGAAAAATATGCTGTAAGAACCGGCGGCGGGGAGAATCACCGCATGGGGCTCTATGACATGATCATGATCAAAGACAACCATGTTGACTATGCAGGCGGGATTATTAAAGCCATTGACGCGGTGGAAATATACCTGAACCATACAGGTAAAATTCTTAAAATTGAAATTGAAGTGCGCAACTTTGATGAACTTGCCCAAGTTCTCCGGCATGGAAAAGTAGACCGTATCATGCTTGATAATTTTTCTGTTGAAAACATGAAAGAGGCAGTTTCAAGGATCGGTGGAAAGTTCGAAACCGAAGCCAGCGGTGGCATAACGGAGGAAACACTTCGTGCCTATGCCGAAACCGGAGTGGATTACATATCGATGGGGGCGCTCACCCACCAGATCAGAAGCCTCGACATGAGCCTGAAAGCGGTAAAACTTTAAATTGGAAATTCTTTAATGCCAGATAAAAAGCAGCTTACAGACTGGCTTCTGTCGATACCTCCGGTTACCTGGACCCTCAGGGTTTCAAAGCAGATTATTCTGCCCGGATTTAGCGGGACCCCGGTTTATGATGTTGCAGTCTTTTTCATCCGGGGGCTCACGGAAGGATATATCACCTCGCGGGCGGCCGCAATCTCCTACTCGGTATTCCTGGCTATTTTTCCTTTTTTGATCTTCCTTTTTAATATTATCCCGTTCATTCCCATTGATAATTTTCAGCAGTTGCTCCTGGGAATAATCAAGGACTTCATGCCAAAGATGGCCTACGAATCGGTGAAAGAAACCATCATCGACATCATCACCAGACCAAGAAGCAGCCTCTTGATCCTGAATCTGATCCTTACACTTTACTTTTCCACCAACGGGGTTAACAGCCTTATCGAAGCCTTCAACAACACCTACCACGACCTTGAAACCAGGACAAACTTCAAACAGTATATTGTCTCCGTCTTTATCGTACTGATAAACAGTCTTTTACTGATTACAGCGATTGGATTGATCACCATCGGGTCAACCTTGTTTGAATGGATCCTGCCGGAAATTATCAAGAACAGCTCGATTACCATATTACTGCTGGAAATGTTACGGTGGTTGATTATCCTGATCTTATTGCTGACTGGCATTTCACTTATTTACTACCTGGCGCCTGCCAGGAGAAAACAATTCCGCTTTTTCACTGCAGGATCCATGCTTGCAACGTTTCTGATTGTTGTTACCACACTCGGTTTTAATTTCTACGTTGATAATTTCTCCAGTTATAACGCTCTGTATGGGTCGTTGGGCACCCTGATGATCGTTCTGGTGTGGATTTACATCAATGCCATCAGCCTGCTCGTCGGGTTTGAACTCAATGCAAGCATCAGAACGGCAAGGAAGCCGTGATACGCGTGACGCGTGACGAGTGACACAAAATTATCTGGCGAGGTATTTTCTGACAAGAGGTACCAATTCTTTCCGGTACGCAAAGTATACAAGAATAACGGCTACAAAAAACTGGCCGATTTCCACCTTGAATTTCATCTCTGCGGGTGTAAATGTTTCAGACAGGATTACAATTAAAATGTAGATAACCGGAGTGTAAAAAATCTTCCATGCGTTCAGCTTGAAGGTATATACTTTCCTGCATTCGAAATACATTAGCAGCGCCTGTACCGGTTTTACCATAAAATTCGTCCAAACCGCCCCGATGATTCCAAAGTAGTAAATCAGGATGATTCCGGCAACAACGTTAAACACTGCACTGATAATGAAAACGCGGGGCAGGGCTGCCGTTCGCTTGAAAAACATCAGGGGGGCCAGGAACATGTAAAACCAAACCCGGGTGGCATATCCGGCTGCCAGGATTGCCAGGAATCCGAATGCCTGGTAATAGAGTTGCTTGTGTATGACCAGGGGAATCAAAATGGGGACCAGAATCACGAACAGGGGTATCACCAGCAGGAACAGGGCCGTAATGCCATTGTAATACCGGTTGATCTCCGTATTGCTTTCATGCAGGTCATTGTCTTTCCAGATATGGTAGATTTTCGGGTTGATCGTATTGACAAGTCCGGTCATCACAAGATCAAGGCCAATCACCATTTTCACGGCGATGTCATATATTCCCACATAGGTGGCATCGCCCATCAGGCTTGCAATCAGAAACCGGTCCACATAGGTCACGACCCAGGTGAGCAGGGCATACAGGATGATCGGAGAACTGTAGGTGAAAATCTTTTTTACATAGGCCGGGTTCCAGGCAAGTCCGTACTCACGCCCGACCATGGAAAGGGAAGCAGAACCCACCAAAACTGCAGGAATCAGCCGTCCGAGAATGGGGCCGTACATCGTAAAGGGAAAAAGGTACAGCAAGGTCAGCGAGCCTCCGATGGTCAGCACAAAGTTGGAGATGTTGAGCCAGAAAAACCTGACCGGGCGCTGCTGATTGATCAGCAGGCTTGAATATGTTTTGAAAATGCTGTTGAACACCCCGGAAATGATGGTAAAAAGCCCGAAGGGAAGAAGCTCAATGAAATCGCTGCTTTGAAAAACAAAGTTGAACAGCCGCAGACCACCGAGCGAAAAAACCATGAAAGTAACCGCACCAAGCATTGAAATGCCAATGAAGACCGTACCGAGAAAATCGCTGAGCTTCGCTTTATCGTCCTTGTAATCAAAATACAATACTCCGGCCGACATATCCATCCCGAAGGAGGAGATGATCTGTATCAGGTACATCAGGGCCATGTACATCGCATTGATTCCGAATTGCTTCGGTGTCAGATATGTTGTAAACCACGGCAGCAAAAGGAAGCCGGATGCATATGGAAGTGCCCCAACGATTGAATAGATGACAGAAGATTTAAAAAAACTGCGGGAAATCATTTACCTGGATTTCAAAAAATCAGACTAAATTATTAAACAGATGAAGAATACGTTCTTCACGAAGGGCAAAAGTGAAATTGCTGAGAACCCGTTCGCGGGCTTTGACGCCTGTATTGAGTCGCAAGGCACTCCTTACGGCCTCTTCCAGTTCGGCAACATCCCGATGCATGACGATTATCCCGGTGCCGCCAATGGCATCCGGAATCCCGTTTACGTTGGAACCTACGGGGATGCATTCGCAAAGCATGGCCTCGTTCAGCGTGTTCGGCATCCCTTCGGTAATGGATGCCTGAACGAAGACCTTCGCCCGGTTGTACGCTTCAAACAGTATATGGTCCGGGCAAAACGAACAGATAACCTTCAGGTTTGGAACAGAACTGATGCGGTAATTATCTTCAATCCAGGGCAAAAACTGTTTCCTGATCCCGATAAGCGTAAACTTCAGCCCGGGATTGCGGCGGGCCATTTCGATGAAAAGATCAAACCCTTTATTCATGAAATCAGCCTTTCCGCTCATGGTTCCAACAGTGAGAACCTGCAACGAATCCTTCTCAATTCCTGGATCCCGGAAGTATTTTGCAGTGTCTATCCCGTTTGGAATAATGATCATCGGCGTCATGATCCCGGGAATGTAATATTTAATGCCATCCTTCTTTCCATCATTCGTATAGTAGTGATTTTCATGGTAAATGAGCGACTTATGGTTTGGTATGATCATGGAAGCATTGCGAAGGGCATACCTTACAAACCTGCCCCTCCACTTTTTAAGGTAAACCCCTTTCCCCAGTTCAGGATAACAGACTGCCTCTTGTCCGCCTGCAAAAACAATCACCTTGACATGCAGCAGTTTGCCGAAAAACACCATCAGTGCAGCGTGATAATCTCCAAACCAGGTTACCATGGCAGCACTGCCGGGAGCGTTGAACAGGAGAAAAAAACAGAGGTTCAGCATCCTTGCGGCGAAGTAAAATCCTGACTTTTTCTGGTTGATCAAAAACGGGATGACCCTGTACCGTAGCTCCAGGATACGCTGATCGGATAATACAAAGGATGAATCAGCATGTTTGACATATAGAATCTTTTTCATCTGTCTTTCAAATCAGTGATTGCCCCTGCATGACTGAATACACAACCTGATTCCCTCTTCAAAGGAGACTTCGGGATGCCAGCCCAGCTCTGTCACGGCTTTGCGGATATCTGCAAACAGGTCGAAAATTTCGTTGGGCCTGATGATCGCCTTTGAACGGAATTCTTTTCTTATGCCAGTAATTTGCATTACCAGTTCAATGATCTCCTCCACACTTATTGAACAGCCGCTGCCGATGTTGTAGGTCCCGGTTGGAGCCTGCATGGATAAGATCAATGCCCGAACAATATCATCAATGTAAACATAGTCGCGTTTTGGCCGCAAATCCATAACCTCAACAACCGATACAGCGGGATCCAAGATTTTAGCGATGATCTCACTGATTAAAAACAGGTTTGACTGGCCCGGACCGTATGCATTGAACGGCCTGAGCACCGACACTTCCACGTTGTAATTATCCGCGTAGAATCTGCATGCCGATTCTGCCATCAACTTGCTGTGACTGTATGGATTATATGATTTTACCGGATGGTTTTCATCGATGGGCAGATAATCCGGCGTTCCATAAAGATAAGAGCTTACATAGGTGAGCCTGGCCCCCGATTTCCGGCACAGTTCCAAAACATTAACCGTTCCCATGACATTCACCTGGAAAAAACTGCAGGGGTCTTTCCAACTTTCCGGGACAAACGTCTTACCGGCGAGATGAAAGACATGGTGTATGCCGCTTTCGGTAAATGGCTGCAGTGTTTCAGCATGGCTTATGTCACCCTGGGCCTGGTCCAGTCCGGTAACATCATGCCCGGCCTCAGCAAGGCACCTCACTATGACGCGCCCGATAAAGCCAGCAGAACCGGTGACCAGAATTTTGCTCACAATGGCCTGTTGAGCAACTCAATGTCTTCATTGGCTTTTTCATAGTCATCAGGGCGGCCGATATCAAGCCAATAACCACTGTAGGGAAATGTTCTAACCGGTAATTTGCACTCGAGCAGGGTAAGCATGAGATGATCAAAGCCAAAATAGGTATGTTCAGGCACATATTGGAGCACGTTGCGGTTCATCACATAAACGCCCATGCTGACTTCAAAGGTGCTTTCTGGTTTTTCACGGAACCCTGTTGCGAGATACGATACCGGGTCGACATCAATCACCCCGAAATCAATTTTCGACTTGCGGGTATAGGTTGAAACGGTAAGTAAAGAACCTCCTTCCAAGTGGTAGTCGAACAAATCGTGGAACGGCAGATCGGTCAGCAGGTCCCCGTTCATCACCAGGAAATGTTCAGGTAATCCCAGCAAGCGTTTAACAGG